>DASQDV010000690.1:0-5196 GCA_035633995.1 Pyrinomonadaceae bacterium
GAGGTTGTCGAAGTAATCAATGTTGCCGACGAAGGTTTCCACCACGCGCGGGTCGAACGAACTGTTCGCCATGCGGCGCAGGAGCGCGAGCGAGTCTTCGCGTTTCATGCCGACGCGGTAAGGACGATCACAGCGCGTGGCATCATAGAAGTCTACGACCGAGATGATGCGCGCGACGAGGGGAATCTGCTCGGCGCGCAAGCCCTTCGGATAACCGGAACCGTCCCACTTCTCGTGATGGAAACGGACGATGTCTTCGACCGGGTAAGGGAAGTTGACGCGTTTGATGATGTCGCCGCCGACCACCGTGTGAATCTTCATCTTGTCGAACTCGGCGGCGGTCAGTTTGCCGGGCTTGTTCAAAATGTATTCGGGCACGGCCAGTTTGCCTACGTCGTGCAGGAGCGCGCCCGCGCGCAGGGCGTGCAATTCTTCTTCGCTGACGCCGAGAATGCGACCGAGTTCCATCGCGTAAATTTGTGTGCGGCGGACGTGGCCGTGAGTCGTCTGATCCTTCGCGTCGATGGCGATGGCGAGCGACTCGATGGTGTTCATGTGCAGGTCTGCGATCTCCTGTATGTGGCGAAGTTTCGCTTCCTCGCCGCGACGCGTTTCGCCCACACGTTTCTCGTCGAAACGAAACAGCAGGTAGACGAGCGAAACGATCAGGACGCCGACGAACAGGAAGGAGAAGCCGCCGCCGATATAGGTCGAGTAGAAAAGTGCCGCCGCCGCCGCGCCAGCCAGTTGCGTCATCGAAGTCCAGACGAGACTTTCGCGCGAGAACTCCAGTTTGTTCGTTCCGGCTTCGAAGGCGGCGTAAAAGGCGGAGGCCAGAGTGTTGAGCGCAAACTGCACGATGGCGAGGACGAACAGGGGGAAAAGCAATCTTTCGAGCGGCGCGGGGTGCATGTCGGTCGAAGCCGGGCTGCCGACCGTCAGGCGCGTCAGCAGGTTGTAGACGAAGCCCGCGAGGCAAGTTGCGCTGATCGCGGAAACGATGCGGAAGAAGCGTGCGCTGCGGTTGCCCGCGCGTTTCGAAGAGGTGAAGCCGTCCACGCCTGCGAGAATCGCGGCCGGGGCGGCGCCGAACATCATCGCCGCCAGAAAGATCAGCGCGTCGGCCACAGACTTGCTGCCGTTCGACGTGCCGTCGGCGTTGATGAGCGGCACGGTCAGGCGGCCAGCCGCGACGGTCAAAGCCAGCAACGCGGCGCCCCAGAGATAGCCGTCGGTCGTGAACGATTGCAAATCGCTGAGGGAAAAGACGAGGAGGGCTGCCGCCAGCGCCGCCGACCCACATAAAAGCGCGAGGCTCTTCCAGTTTCCGTTGGGCATAATGATGGATTTCCCGTGTTTGGTAGGGAGTTTAAGTGTGTTTGATTGTGTTCTGTGCCTGTTTTTCAGGGACAGCGAAAAGGAAGGAATTACGAAGTCAAGAACTGCCAAACAATGTTGGCAACTACAAGGTAAACGTTTTACACGACTTAGTCAAGGCTTTTCCACTGAAAACCTGTGTTTTCGGGAAATATGCACTATGCGCAGGCGAACCCCGCGCAGAACCGGCCTCTACGACTAAATAGTTGACAGGAAAAGAGTTGAGAACGAAGAGGCGCGCTAGCTGTTGAGCGCGCCTCTCGGTTTGGCCGTTTCCAGTTGCGCCGCGAGTTCGACCGGGGTGGTCACGGGTTGCTGGCAGGTATAGTTTTCACAGACATAGGCGGTCGCCCGCCCGCCGAGCGCGGGGCGGTCGCGCAAGAGCGGGACGACGCTCGAAGCCTCCACATCGTTCCCCGTCGTTTGTGCGACGACCTTATTCGGCAGGTAGAGTTTCCAGACTTCACGCAGCAGAGCGTGAGAGTCGTCTGCGCCAATTTCGCCGACGACGACGATCTCTTTCGGGGTCGAGAGATAAAAATCGAGCGCGCCGAGCAGGTAGCCGAAGGCCGAAGGGTAGCGCGCCATCTGATCGCGCAGCAGGCGAAAGACGGTCACGGCTTTGCGCTGGTAGTCCTGATTTTCCGTGAGGAGCGCAAGACGCAGGAGCAGTTCGGCGGCGACGGAGTTTCCGGCGGGCGTGGCATTGTCCATGAAATCTTTGTTGCGCACGATCAATTGTTCGCCGCGCTCGCTGGTGTAGAAAAAGCCACCGTCCGTCTCGTCCCAGAACTCCTGGCACATCTGTCCGGCCAGCGACAGGCACTCGGTCAACCAGCGCGTCGTGCCGGTCGCCTCGTAAAGCGAGAGGAGGCCGGAGGCGACGCAGGAGTAATCGTCCAGATATGCGTGATGCTTGGCCTGCCCGTCTTTGTAGACGTGCAGGAGCGCGCCTTCGCGCCGTAAAGTCGTCAGGATAAATTCGGCGTTGCGCTGCGCGATGCGGCGATAATCTGCGCGTTCGAGGATGCAGGATGCTTCGGCGAAACTCGTCAGCATCATCCCGTTCCACGCGGCAATCGCTTTTTCATCACGACCCGGTTTAATCCTCTTTTCCCGCGCCGCATAGAGCAACGGCTTGCTGCGTTCGACAACTTCCAGCAGACGCTCGACCGTGACGTTCAACTCGGCGGCCACAGTTTCAGCCGGGCGCGGGACGTGCAAAATATTCTTCTCTTCAAAATTCCCCGCGACAGTCGCGCCGTAGTAAGCCGACACCAAACGTCCGTCCTCTGCGCCGAGCAGTTGATTGATCTCTTCGACAGTCCAGACGAAGAATTTCCCTTCGACTCCTTCCGAGTCGGCATCCTGCGTCGACGAGAAAGCGCCGCCCTCGTCCGTCAGCTCGCGCGCCACGTAATCGAGGGTCTCCTCGGCGACGCGACGAAAAAACTGGTCGCCCGTGACTTGATAGACGTGCAGGTAGAGCCGCGACAAAAGCGCGTTGTCGTAGAGCATCTTTTCGAAGTGCGGGACGAGCCAGTGCGCGTCGGTCGAGTAGCGATGAAAGCCGCCGCCGAGTTGGTCGTACATGCCGCCTTCGGCCATCAGGCGGCAGGTGTGCGTCGCCATGTCGAGAGCTTCGCTGTTGCCGCTCCGGTGATGAATGCGCAGGAGGAAATCGAGGTTCATGGAGGCGGGGAACTTGGGCGCGCCGCCGAAACCGCCGTGCCGTTTGTCGTAGTTTCGCGCGAGCGCGCTCGATGCCGCGTCGAGAAGTTGCGAATTCAACGGTTCGTTGGATTCACTTGCCACGTTCATGCGACGCAACTCGTTGAGAAAACTCGTCGTCGTTTCCGCGATCTCGTCGGGGCGTGAGCGGTAAGCGTCGGCCACGCCCAGCAGGACGCGCGGGAAGCCCGGCAGGCGATAACGATCTTCGGGCGGGTAGTAGGTGCCGCCGTAGAAGGGAACGAGGTCGGGCGTCAGGAAGACTGTGAGCGGCCAGCCGCCGTGCCCGAGCATCAACTGGACGGCGTTCATATAAATCTGATCGAGATCAGGCCGTTCCTCGCGGTCAACTTTGATGTTGATGAAATTTTCGTTCATCAGCGCGGCGATTTCTTCGTTCTCGAAAGACTCGCGCTCCATCACATGACACCAGTGGCAAGCCGAGTAGCCGATGCTCAAAAGAATCGGCTTGTTCTCCGCGCGCGCACGCTCCAGTGCTTCTTCGCCCCACGGATACCAGTCAACCGGATTATGCGCGTGCTGCAATAGATACGGACTGGTCTCGTTTCCCAGCCGGTTCGTGTGCTTGTGTTCCCCCATTTCCCCTTGCCCTTTCTTTTTCGTTTGCGATCATTCTACCGCGCCGCGTGCGGATTGTAACTTCGACAAGCGCGGCGTTTTTGTTATACTGCGAAAACTGAATGACGATTCATTTTTTTTCGAGGCGACGGGTTGGCTCCTGCTGACGCAGGGCGGGCGTGGCTCCCGGTTTATTTAATTAACGGAGTGATTTAGATGGAACGCGAAAGTTTGGAGATGGATGTGGTGTTCGTAGGCGCGGGGCCTGCGAATTTGAGCGGCGCGCTGCACCTTGCGCGTCTGGTGAAAGAGCACAACGAGGCGGTCGCGAGCGGCAAACGCGAAGGCAAAGCGCTCGGCGAACTTGAGATCGGCGTGATCGAAAAGGGCGCAGCCGTCGGCGCGCACATACTTTCGGGCGCGGTGATGGACCCGAAGGCACTGCGCGAGTTGATTCCCGATTTTCTGGAGCAGGGCGCGCCGGTCGAGTCGGCGGTCAAAGAGGACGAATTTCTTTACCTGACGAAGACGCGTGCGATCCGCTCGCCCGTCACGCCGCCGCCGCTCAAAAATCACGGCTACTATATCGTCTCTCTGAATAAACTTGTTGCGTGGCTCGGCGAAAAGTGCGAAGAGGCGGGCGTCAACATATTCCCGGAATTTCCCGGCGCGGAGATGCTCTACGACGAGCGAGATGCGGTCGTCGGCGTGCGCACGGGCGACAAGGGCATCAACAAGGAAGGGAAGCGAAAGGCGAACTTCGAACCGGGCGTTGACCTGCTGGCGAAAGTGACGGTGCTCGGCGAAGGGCCGCGCGGTTCGCTCACAAAAAGTCTGTCGCAGCGTCTTAATCTGAACGACGGGCGCGAGCCGCAGGTGTACAGTCTCGGCGTCAAGGAACTGTGGGAACTCCCCGACGACCGATACCCTGCGGGGCGCGTCACGCATACGCTCGGCTATCCTTCTGACACACACACCTACGGCGGCGGCTGGATTTACGGGATGCAGAATCGCATTGTCAATCTCGGCTACGTCACCGGCCTCGACTACGAAGACCCGCTGCTTGATCCGCACGCAGAGTTTCAACGCTTCAAGCAACATCCGGCCATCGCCAAAATTCTCGACGGCGGAAAACTCCTGCGCTACGGCGCGAAGACCATCGCCGCCGGAGGCTTCTACGCAATGCCACAACTCTACGCCGACGGCGTGCTCCTCGTCGGCGACTGCGCGGGCTTCCTCAATTCGCAACGATTGAAAGGCATCCACACCGCCATCAAGAGCGGCATGCTCGCCGCCGAGACGATCTTCGAGGCACTGCTTGCGGGAGAGTTTACGGCGCGTCAATTACAGCGTTACGAAACGCTTGTGCAGGAAAGCTGGATTATGCCGGAGCTGCGCAAGGTGAGGAATTTTCATGCGGGCTTTCGCAAGGGGCGCTGGATGGGCATCGCCAACGCGGGTTTGCAGTTTCTCACGGGCGGTCGTTCGTGGGGGTTGTTTGATCGCACG
>DASQDV010000691.1:0-2406 GCA_035633995.1 Pyrinomonadaceae bacterium
GAGACGCGCACCGCGCTCGCCATGAAGATCACGCGGATGGCCGATTCGCCCGTCACCGACAGCAACTTTTTCACCGCCGTGTCGATGCCCGGAATAGCGCGCAGCGCGGCGAGCGCGCGGCTGTCCGCGGGATGAATGTAAGAGTCTTTATCGAGTTCGGCGAATTTCTTGTGCGGATCGCCTGAAAGCGGCAGGCGGCAGCGCCCGCACTTCGCGCTGCCCGTGATGTCGGCACGCGTCTGATTCAACTGCCCGCAAAAACGGCAACGCACCGGCGTCCCGTTGTTTTCACCGCCGGAGATGGATTCGATGTCAGCCATGAGTTCAACCCTTCGTTACAGCAAATAAATTTTCGGGGAAGACGACGCCCAAGTATCAACGATTGCGCGGCGCGACTGCAAGCGCGCGAGCGTGTAACGCGATGAAGCGCCCGCGTCACCTGATCGTGACTTCAAGCGTATAAGTCGCGTTGCCGCGCGTCGGGCCGACCTCGATGATGTAGTCGCCGTCTTGCGGCAGCGTGCTGCTCCAATCGGTCGAGTCCTCTCCATCGTCCGCGAGCGTGCCGCCCTGTGGCATGTAGATGTCGAAGACAGCGTTATTCTCAACCGAAGTGATATGGACGATGATCTGCTGCCCCTTGCGCGCGCCGAGCAGGTAGCGATCAACCGTACCGCGCACGACCGAGTTCTTCAACACAGCCGTCGTGCGCTCGCGCTGAAAACGGACGCGCTTCGTCAAACCCTTTTGCGCGGCGAACGCGCACGTCGCCAGAAGCAATGACGCAAAGAAGACCGCCGCGAATTTACTTTTCAGATCGAGCCTGTTCGTCATAGTTGAAAGTCTCCTTTAAGTCGAAGTGTGAGATCAGTGTTTGAAGTGGCGAATGCCGGTGAAGACCATCGCGAGATTGTGTTCGTCTGCGGCGGCGATGATCTCTTCGTCGCGGACAGAGCCCCCGGGCTGTATGAGCGCCGTGATGCCGTGACGCGCAGCCTCGTCAATGCCGTCGCGGAAAGGGAAGAAGGCGTCGGAGGCGACGACAGAGCCTGCGACGGGAAGTTGTGCGCGCATCGCGCCGATGCGGACGGAATCAACGCGCGACATCTGCCCCGCGCCGACGCCGACCGTTTGCCCCACGCGCGCGTAGACGATGGCATTCGACTTCGTGTGCTTGCAGACTGTCCAGGCGAACAGGAGCGCCTCGATCTCTTCTGCGGTCGGCGCGCGGCGCGAGACGATTTTAAGATCGTCACGCGTCAGTTGGCGCACGTCGCGCGTTTGGACGAGTATTCCGCCGCCGATTTTTTTGTAGTCGTAATTGAGAATGGCAGCGGCTTCGTCCTCTAGCGGCGGCGCGGCGGCGCGCAGGACGCGCAGGTTCTTCCTGGCGCGGAGCGTGTTTAAAGCCGCTTCGTCATAGGCGGGGGCAATGATGACTTCGGTGAAAATTTCCGTGACGGCGCGCGCCGCCTCGTCGTCAACTTTGTGGTTGAAGGCGACGATGCCGCCGAAGGCCGAGACGGGGTCGGTGGCGAGCGCGCGGCGGTAAGCCTCCGAGGGCGACGAGCCGAGTGCCACGCCGGATGGGTTCGTGTGCTTGATGATCGCGCAGGCGGGTTCGGTGAAGTCCGAGGCGAGTTGCCATGCGGCGTCCGCGTCCACGTAGTTGTTGAAAGACATCTCCTTGCCGGAGAGCAATTCGGCGTGCGCCACCCCATTCGCCTCTTCCTCTTCAATCTCGTAGAGCGCGGCCAATTGATGCGGATTCTCGCCGTAACGCAAGTCGGAGAGTTTGTTTAAAGTCAGCGCGGCGTAGTCGTCAAACCCGGAATTTCCGGCGTCGTTCGCTTCCGCATCGTCGGAGTCGTCTGCCGCCTCGAACGCGCCCGCGAGGATGTCGGCGTAGGTTTCAACGGTGTCAACGATTGATTCGATGGGCGGGTAAATCGCCCAGGCTTCCGACTCGCTAGTCTCCGACTGAGCGCCGAGATAGGAGAAGACTTTCGAGTCGTAGAAGGCCGTGCGCATGAAGGCGAGGCGCGCGAGCTGGGCGCGCGTGGGGAGCGAGAGCGCGCCTTCGTGCTCACGCATCTCGCGCACGATTCGTTCGTAGAGTTCGGGCGCGGTGACGACGGCCACGTCCGCGTAATTCTTCGCCGCCGAGCGCACCATGGCGGGGCCGCCGATGTCTATCTGCTCGATGGCCTCCGCGAGCGTCGTGCCCTCGCGCGCGATGGTCTGCTCGAACGGGTAGAGGTTGATCACAACCATGTCTATCGGCTGGATGCCGTGCTCCGCGAGCGCGCTTATGTGCTCGCGGTTGTCGCGCACGGCCAGCAGCCCGCCGTGTATGCGCGGGTGGAGCGTCTTGACGCGCCCGTCGAGCATTTCGGGAAAGCCCGT
>DASQDV010000692.1:0-2736 GCA_035633995.1 Pyrinomonadaceae bacterium
CGGCGTCGCTTTGACGCAGAACTTGCCGCGCGCGATGCAGGGACGCGCGCCCGCGCTCGCCATCTCGAACCTCGCGGACTTCTCGATCCGCGCAGGGCAGGCGACGCCCACCGTGCAGGGCGGCTTCGAGGACATCTACGAGCAGGCGGCGGGCGACGCCTTGCGCGGCGCGGGCAAGGAGACGTTTGAGGCCATCGCCTTTTTAAAGCG
Source organism: Pyrinomonadaceae bacterium (assembly GCA_035633995.1). Classification (GTDB taxonomy): domain Bacteria; phylum Acidobacteriota; class Blastocatellia; order Pyrinomonadales; family Pyrinomonadaceae; genus JAIVJZ01. The sequence goes on from DASQDV010000692.1 coordinate 211, forward strand.
CGTCAACCCCGCACAGTATAAACCGGAGAACGGCGCGCAGTACCCGCGCACGCCCTTCGGCAACGCGCTGTTGCAGATCGCGCAACTCGTCAAGGCGGGCGTCGGCCTCGAAGTCGCCTTCACGGATATGCAGGGCTGGGACACGCATGCCAACGAAGGCGGGGCGCGCGGTCAACTCGCGCTGCGTTTGACCGAGTTCGCGCGCGGCATCACCGCGCTCTACACAGACCTCGGCGCGCAACGCATGGACGATGTCGTCATACTCTCGATGTCGGAGTTCGGGCGCACGGTCAGAGAGAACGGCAATCGCGGCACGGATCACGGCCACGCCAACGCCATGTTCGTCATCGGCGGCGCAACGCGCGGCGGGCGCGTTTACGGAGATTGGCCGGGACTCGACGCGAGTAAACTCCATGACGGGCGCGACCTCGCACTGACGACCGACTTCCGCGACGTGTTCGGCGAAGTCGCGCAGAAGCATCTCGGCAACGCCGACCTGAAGAAGGTCTTTCCGGGCTATGCCTCAAGCGCGGCGAAGTTTCGCAGCGTACTCGGCTGAACCCGGCAGCCCCGGAGGGGCGCGATGCAATAGCATGGGGCAACGCCCCATGAAACCATTGTCCATTAGATGTGAAGCCCTGAAAGGGCGAGATAATTGGCTAGAGACTATCCCGCCCTTTCAGGGCTTCACATTTTAATTAACGCTGATGACCTGTGGCGTTGCCACAGGCTTTCTTATTACCGCCCCTTCGGGGCTTTATTGATTCTTCATGCGGCTTTGTGCCCACGCGATGCCGTCCGGCGCTTTGCCCGTTTCGACCTTGCCCACCACTTCAAGTTTATCGAGATCGACGGCGGCGACGCTGTTCAACTCCTGCAAGCAGACGTAGGCGCGTCGGCTGTCAGCCGCGACGGCGATGCCGACCGTGCCGCCTGCGATCTTGATGCGCCCCGTCTCTTTGCGCGTCGCCGCGTCGAAGATGATGAGTTCGCCGCCCACCGGATCGGGGATCAGCACGCGCTTGCCGTCGGGCGTGAAGGCCACGCGGAAGGGAAGTTGTGAAAACTTCGCAATCGTCTCCACGACCTTGTTCGTCGCCGTATCGATGACGGAGACCGTGCCGTCGGCGCGGTTGGCCGCCCACACCTCGCGACCGTCGGGCGAGATGCCGATGCCTTCGGGCGTCTTGCCGACGGCGATCTGCGTGATGTTCGGCGGCACGGGCGGCGCGCCGACGTTGAGCGCCGTGACGGTGTTCGAGAGCATGTTGGCCGTGTAAATCTTCTTCGCGTCGGGCGTGATGACGAGCATGTGCGAAACGCTCTCGCCCGTGCCCATCAGCCAGTCAACTTTGTCCGTCGCCGGATCGTAACGCGCGACGGCGCGGTTGGCCTCCGCCGTGAAATAGATTTTGCCGCCCGCCTCCACGATGCCGTGCGGGCGGCGGAGCGCGCCGAGGTCTACGCGCTTCGTCTCCCTGCGCGCCGCGATGTCTATGATCGAGAGCGAACTGCCGACGACCTGCTGCGTGCCGTAGTTGCCGACGTAAGCCGTGCGCCCGTCCGCCGACGCGACCACTTCGTGCGGCCCTTCGCCGACGGGCACGCGCGCCAAGACCTTCAACGCCGCAGGGTCAACGATGGCGAGCGTGTTGTCCGCCTTGTTCAGCACGAGGAGCACGGCCTCGCTCGCGGACGGCGCGCCCGTCGTCGTCGTCGCCGCCGGAGCCTGCGCCGTCTGCTGCGCACCGCCCGGTTGAGACAAAGCGAGCGGGGCGGCGCTCGCCAGCACGACGGCGAGCGCGACACACTTCGAGATGAATCCCATTTTCACGGATCGAGTTCTCCATTCTTTCGGAATCAAAGTCGGGGACGCGAACGGCAAACGTTTGCGGCAGGTTAATACGTAAAAGCGCGGGGCAGGTTTCGCGTCAGTCCCGCGTCGCGAGTCTCAAGTCAAACGGGCTTGGGATTCGGAACTTGAGACTTGAGACCTGAGACTTGCCCGCGCCGCAGAATAAGGTAAGCGACGAGCGCGCCGATGAGGATTCCGGCGAAGTCCCATTGCAGATCGTTTGGCGCGTCGTGTTTGCTCCAGATGCGTTGGCCGCCGAAGTAGCGTTCGTCCCAGAGTTCGATGATCTCGTAGAAGGCCGAGAGGCTGAAGAAGACCGAGACGGCGAAGAAGATAGCGAGGCCGAGTGGAAGTTGATGGCCGTACCGCCGCAAGACCTCGGCCAGAAGCCACACGACGAGCGGCATCGTCAAAGCCTGCACCAGGAGGTGCGCCAACTCGTCGTACATAACGGGGCCGACCGTGCGCCCGTACATCGAGAAGAAGTTGCCGAGCGCGTCCACCTCAAGCGCGGCGAAGACCAGCAGCAACAGCACGGGCGGCAGCGAAATCCGGTAGCGCGCCCGCAAGTAAAAATAGACTGCCGCGAGCCACGCGCCGCCGAGCAGCGTGCAAGTCACGAGCGGCAGGTAGCACATCTTGAGCAGGAAGGCCGCGCCCGAAAAGAGGAG
>DASQDV010000693.1:0-1670 GCA_035633995.1 Pyrinomonadaceae bacterium
AGCCCGTGCCGTCGCCGCCCCCGCCGCCCTCGCTGATCGTGGCTTCGCGGCGGCGGTTGATGAAGTCTGCGATTTCGATGTCTTCCGTGTATTCGGCGCGGCGCAGGTTGACGAGGCCGGAGAGCGAGAGCAACTGCGCCTGCGCGCGGCCTTGCAGGATGAGATTGGCGTCGGCGGTGGCGCGAATGTCCTGCGGCAGCGGCACGGTGACGTTCTCTGCGCGCACGTTGAAGCGGAAATCCGTCGGCATGAAACCGGCGAGGAGCGCGCCGCCGGAGACGTTCACGCGCCCGCCGCCGAGCGTGCCCGTCAAGCTGTCCACCTGCGCGCGGTCGGCCGTGAAGCGCACGCTGCCGTTGATGTTCTGCACGGTGAGGCGTTGGTCTGTCAGGAGCGTCGAGAAGGACGCGCCCGCCACCGACGCCGTGCCGGTGAGGCGCGGGTCTTCAAACGTTCCGCCGACGCGCACTTCGAGGCGCGACGTGCCGGCGAGGAAGATGTCGGGCGAGATGCCGTTCAGGACGCGCAGGTTGAGATCGCCGACGACCGTGAAATTCTGCCGCCCGCCCGCGCCGAGCGCGGCCGAGCCGCCGAAGACGACGTTCGTGCCCGGCCCCGTGAACTGCGTCTTGTCGAAGACGATCTCGTTCGGCGAAAACTGGACGATGAGCGGGTCGGTGGCCGCGAGTTGCACGTCGGCGATCTGCAAGACGAGTTGCGAGAACTGCGCCGTGCCGCGCAGGGTGTTGAAGGAGAACGCTCGCTCGCCCTCTTCATTTTCGCCGAAGAGTTTGCCGGAGGCGCGCAGCGTGCCCGTGGCGCGTCCCGTCACGCGCACGTTCGAGTCCGGCAGGAGCGTGGCGAAGAGTTGCGTCAAATCCTGATTCGTCAAACTCGTCTCAATCGTCGTGTTCAAATCCTCGTTGCTCAAATCCACGACGGCGTTGACGACTTGCGGCTGGCCGAGGATGCCGGTCGTCAGTTGCAGAGTGAACTTCTGATTTTCGGTGCGCCCGACGATGGCGAGCGTGCCGGCCTTCTGGCCGTTGAGCATCACGTCGCGCCCCTCGCCGTTGATCTGCACGTTGTAGGTGCGCGGGTCGCCGAAGTTGCCCCTGGCCGTGGCGGTGAAATCGGCCGTGCCGGAGACGGGCGGAGCCGCGCCGCCGGACAGCCCCGCGAGCGCGGCGAGACTCACGCCCGCGCCTTGCGCCTGCAAGTCGAACGCCTGCGTCTCCGTGTCGAAAGTGCCTTTGGCCGTGACGCGTCCGGCGCGGAAACGCGCGTCGAGGTTTTCCAGATTGACGGTCGTGCCGCTGAAAGTCGCTTTCGCGACGATCTCGTCAAACGGCTCGCCGTTGATGCTGCCCGGCCCCGAGCGTATGTCCGCGTCGCCGCTCAACCTGTCGGGCAGTCCGCGCACGCTGACGCGCCCCGAAGTGGGGCCGACCGTGGCGAGTTGCGAACTGAACATTGCCGGACTAACTCCCGCGCCGTGGCTGGTGGTCGCGCCAAACGGCAGCGCGGCGAGCAGACTTCCGATGTTGATGCGGTCGAGCGTCGCTTCGAGCGTGCCGTCGCTCGTGCCGTCGAGCGGGTAGGTGAGCGCAAACTGCGCGTTGCCGCCATCGCGCTGCGTGAGTCGCCCGTCAGTGACGGTCACGGCGTTC
>DASQDV010000694.1:0-4189 GCA_035633995.1 Pyrinomonadaceae bacterium
TTTGCCACGCAGTTGCCGTCCGCAGTTGCAGTCCTCTGACATTTTACCTGCAACTCAACCACTCAGGATTTCCACCCTTGAAGGAGTACGACCCCCGTGAAGTATTTCAAACAGACAGTTCCCACCCCGCTTGCATCCGCACGCCGGAGCGCGTCCGCCTTCGTCGTCGCCGTTCTCTTCATCACCGGCCTCTCACCGCAAACTCTGCGCGCGCAATCGCTCGACCGCATCGAACGCGAACGCGCGCAGACCATGCTCAGCGTGCTCAAGAACGAACTCAAGAAAAATTATTACGACCCCAACTTCCACGGCATGGATGTTGACGCGCGCTTCAAAGCCGCAGAGGAAAAGATCAAGCAGGCCACGTCGCTCAACCAGGCGTTCGGCATCATCGCGCAGGCATTTCTCGACCTCAACGATTCGCACACTACGTTCAGCCCGCCGTCGCGCGCCGTCACGGTGGAGTACGGGTGGCAGATGCAGGCCGTCGGCGATAATTGTTACGTGGTGGCCGTCAAGCCGGGCAGCGACGCCGACGCGAAGGGCGTCAGGCCGGGCGACCTGATTCTCTCCGTTGACGGCTTCAAGCCGACGCGCAAAGAACTCTGGAAGATGGAGTATTACTACTACGGCCTCAGCCCGCGACCGGGAATGCGTCTGGTCTTGCAAAGCCCCGGACAGCAGCCGCGCCAGCTCGACGTGGCGGCCAAAGTGCAGCACGGCAAGCGCGTACTGAATCTTACCGGCAGGGGCAGTTCGCACATGGACATCAACGAACTGATCCGCAAGAGCGAAGACGCCGCGCGCCTGCGTCGCCACCGCTTTCAGAAGTTCGGCGGCGTGATCGTGTGGAAGATGGACAGCTTCGGCTTCGAGCCTGAGCAGGCGGATAAAATTATGAACGAGGAGGTCAAGGGAAACGGCGCCTTGATCCTCGACCTGCGCGGCAACCCCGGCGGCTACGTGGTGACGCTCGAACGGCTCGCCAGCCACTTCTTCGAACGCGAAGTCAAGATCGCAGATTTGAAGGGGCGCAAAGAGATGAAGCCGATGGTCGCCAGGAAGCGCGGCGGCAAACCGTTCGACGGGAAAGTGATCGTCCTCATTGACAGCAAATCGAGTTCGGCGGCGGAACTGTTTGCGCGTCTGATGCAGTTGGAGAAGCGCGGGGTGGTCGTCGGCGACCAGTCGTCGGGCTTCGTGATGCAGTCTCTTTATCACGGGCAGGAGATGGGCACAGAGACCGTCATCTGGTACGGCGCGAGCATCACGAACGCCGATGTGATCATGTCTGACGGCAAGAGCCTCGAACACACAGGCGTGACGCCTGACGAGTTGGTGATTCCGACCGCCGAAGACCTTGCGGCCAACCGCGACCCGGCGCTCGCACGCGCCGCCGAACTGCTCGGCTTCAAACTCGACCCGGCGAAGGCCGGCATGATGTTCCCCATCGAGTGGGCGAAATTGTAATCGCGGTCAGTGGAATAAAAACTTTCACCGCCGCAGGCACACGGAGCAGGGGCGCAGAGAATCTTAAATTTCTCTGCGCCCCTGCTCCGTGTGCCTGCGAGGTCGAAGGCCGCCGGTCGCATTCAATTGTTGAAGCGGTGCTCGGCGCGGTAGCGGTGGAGTAGTTCTTCGAGGAAGCCCTCGTAGGTGAAGTTCGCGCGGTCAAAGTCGGGCTTGATCTTGTAGAGGATCGGCGTCGCCACGCGCCAGGCCATCCACTGTCGCGTGGCTTCGGTGAGTTCCCAGCGCCGCCTGAGAAACGTCTCGACCACTTCGATCTCCGGCTCGCCGAGCGCAGCCGTGTCGCCCGTGAACACGACCGCCTTGAAGGCGCGGCGCAAGGCCACGTCGCTCGTCGGCGCGGCGAACACTTCGTCGAACGTGGGAGCTTGCGCCTCGCGCTCGCGCACGACGACCGTGCCCGCCACGAAATCGCCCGCGCGCTGATCGCGGCTGCTGAGGAAGACCGACACCAGCCCGATTGAATAGAAGGGAAACGGCATCATGTCGAACGTGCGCAGGAGGTTTCTGGCCGCCGCTTCCCAGAGCGTGACGGGTCGCCCGTCCTCGCGTATGACGCGCAACTTCAACCAGCGCTTGCCCGGCGTCTGCCCGTTCCACAACCACTCGAAAAGCGCGAAGTAGCCCGACCAGAGGACGAACACCAGTATGATCAACGCCGCCAGCATCCACTTCGGCGCTTCCGCCAGACGATCCCCGAGTTGCGCCAAATAACCCGTCCAGAAGAACACCAGCGCGACCAGCAAAATCGCGCACACCTGCAACCCGTGATCGACGGCGCACGCCAGAAAGCGATTCCCAATCGAAGCCAGAGCGAAGTGCAAAGGCACGCGCTCCGGCGTCTCTATGACGAGCGTTTCTTCGTTGGCGGTGATCGTTGACATGCGAACGATAGGCGGCGCTGTTATGCGGAAACTCAGTTGACGCGAACGTAACTGTACGCTCCCGCCTTGATGTTGTCGTTGAAATGCGTCCCCAGAGACTCAGCGTTTTTTAGTTCGTAGTATTCATGCGCCGGGAAGTTGTAATAGCGATAGATGCCGCCATGATTAAATTCCACCTCCAGCGTCTGCGTCTCCGGGCTGTAACCAACCGAGGCCAGACTATCTGACTCTACCTTCTCCCGAACGATATTTTCAGCGACCCCGCGCACATGCAGGAAATGTCGTTTCCCCACCTGCAACAACAGCGTCTCTCCAACGCGCAACGGCACGTCAACGTCTTTAACACGCCGCTGTTCCCCGTTGACCCGCACACCGCCCTGTTCCAACAGGCGACGACCTTCCGCTACCGACAAGGCGAAGCTGCCCGCTACCAACAGGCGCGGCAGCTTCCAAACGCCTGCGGCGACGGCTCGCTCTTCGATCTCGTCGGGCACCTCCTTGCGCTTGAAGATGCGATTGAACTCCGCTTCGGCGGCCTCTGCGGCGGACGCGGAATGAAAGTCCGTGATGATGCGCCTGGCGAGTTCGACCTTGATGTCGCGCGGGTTGCGTCCGCCCGGTTCGGCGGCGGCGCGAAGTTCCGCAATTTCGTCTGCGCGGAGGTCTGTCAGGAGTTCGTAGTAGCGCCACATCAAGTCGTCGGTGATGGACATGACTTTGCCGAATATCTCCTGCGCCGGTTCGTTGATGCCGATGTAGTTGCCGAGCGACTTCGACATTTTCTGCACGCCGTCCGTGCCTTCGAGGAGCGGCATCGTGATGACGACCTGCGGCTCCTGCTCGTACTCGCGTTGCAGGCTGCGACCGACGAGCATGTTGAACTTTTGATCCGTGCCGCCGATCTCCACGTCGACTTCGAGAGCGACCGAATCGTAGGCCATCACGAGCGGGTAGAGAACTTCGTGCAGGGCGAGCGGGCGATTTTCGGCGAGCCGCCGCTCGAAATCGTCGCGCTCCAGGATTTGTTTGACGGTGACGTGCGCGGCGAGGCGCACGAAACCGTCCGCGCCGAGCTTGCCCATCCATTCGGAGTTGAATCTGATCTCGGTCTTTTCGGGGTCGAGCAGTTTGAAGATTTGCGTCTTGTAGGTTTCGGCGTTGGCGTCGATCTCTTCGCGCGTGAGCTGGGGGCGCGTGGCGTTCTTGCCCGAAGGGTCGCCGATCATGCCCGTGAAATCGCCGATGAGAAAAATAACTGTGTGGCCGAGTTCCTGAAACGCGCGCAGTTTGCGTATGACGACCGTGTGGCCGAGATGTATGTCGGGCGCGGTCGGGTCGGCTCCGAGTTTCACTCGCAGGGGCACGCCCTTGCGCGCACTCTGTTCCAGCTTCGCGCGCAAATCGTCTTCGCGGATGATCTCGACCGTGCCTTTGCGCAGGTATTCGAGTTGTTCGTCAATCGTCATCGCTTCATCGTAAAACGTGCGGCGCGAATCGTAAATAGACGAAGGCGGTTTTGAACTATGAGCGATTCACGCGCTTTGAATCCGTTCGTTGTTTGAGCTACTTTTCTACGCATGACCAACTCACACGCGACTAAAGGCTTGAATGAAGACTACGACGAGAATCCGCTCGTCGGCGTGCGGCTCGTGTTCGTCGGCATCGGCGTGATGGCCGAATCCATGATCGCCGGTCTGTTGAAACGCCGTCTCGTCGCGCCCGCGCAGATTTCCGGCAGCCACCCGCGCGCCGCGCGCCGCGAGGAACTCGAAGCG
>DASQDV010000695.1:0-3964 GCA_035633995.1 Pyrinomonadaceae bacterium
GTCGCGTCGCAGACGCGCCCGCCCGCTCCTTTACTGCCTACTGCTCGCTGCTTACTGCTTACTTGCTCTCGGCTGCCGGCAGGACATGCAGGATCAGCCGCGCTACGAGGCTTACGAGCCGAGCCGGAGTTTTTCCGACGGGCAATCGTCGCGCCCCTACGTGGAGGGCACGGTCGCGCGCGGTTTCCGCGACATGAACACGGCCTACTACACGGGGAAGAACGCTTCGGGCGGCGCGGCGGCGGGCGCGCAACAGGCGTCGGGCGCTGGCCTGACGGCCTTGACGAGCGCGGGGGCGACGTCGCCGAACACGCAGGGCGCGGCGGCGGGCGGCAGCCAGACGGGCGGCGACGTGAACGTGCGCGGCAACGTCGCGGGCAACGTCCCCGGCGGCGCTGGCGGCGGGGGGCAGACGGGGACGCCGGGCAGCGTCAACGAATTTCCTTTTCCGATTACGGAGAAGGAGTTGGATCGCGGCGAGGAGCGTTTCAACGTCTACTGCGCGATGTGTCACGGGCAGACGGGCTACGGCGACGGCATGATCGTCCGGCGCGGTTTCCGCCGCCCGCCGTCCTTGCACGACGACCGTTTGCGCAATGAAACGCTCGGCCACTTCTTCGACGTGATCACGAACGGCTGGGGCGCGATGCCCGACTACGCGCAAATGATTCCGGTCGAAGATCGCTGGAAGATCATCGCCTACATACGCGCGCTGCAACTGAGCCAGAACACGCCCGCCGCAGAAGTGCCGGAAAACTTACGCAACCAGCGCAAACCGGGGCCGGGCACGCCGACCACCGAAGGCGGACATCAGGGAACCGGAGGAGAGCGCACGCCATGAGCGCACGAGCAGAGACCGCCACCGCAAATTACAACGCCCCGCCTGCGGTCGAACGGCTGGGAGCGCGTGCGCTCGTCGTCGGCATCGTCGCGCTCGTCCTGTGCGCGCTTGGCGCGTTCGTGAACCTCGCGGGCTTCTGGCGCGCTTACCTTGTCGGCTACGTCTTCTGGACGGGCGTGTCCGTCGGCTCGCTCGCCATCATCATGCTGCACCACCTATCGGGCGGCGGTTGGGGCGTCGTCATCCGCCGCCCTCTCGAAGCCGCCTCGCGGACGCTGCCCGTGATGGTCGTGCTTTTTATCCCCATCGCCGTCGCGCTCTTTACGCACCAACTCTACCCCTGGACTGTGCCCGAAGAGGCCGACCTTGAGATCATCAAGCACAAGGCGCTCTATCTCAACATCCCGTTCTTTCTCGGTCGCACCGTCTTCTACTTCGCGATGTGGGGCTTGCTCGCCTACTTCCTGAGCAAGTGGTCGCTCGCGCAGGACGCGGCGGACGACCCGCGCGAGCGGCGGCGTCTGAAAGACAGGCTACAGAATTTGAGCGGCCCCGGAATTTTGCTGTTCGGTCTGACCGTCACGTTCGCCGCCGTCGATTGGGTGATGTCTCTGGAGCCGGAATGGTTCTCGACGATCTACGGGTTGCTGATCATGGTCGGGTGGGGCTTGACCGCGCTCGCCTTCGCTATCGTCACGACCGTCCTGCTCGCGAAGGACGAACACCTTGAGCACGTCTACCAGCCGCGCCACTTTCACGATCACGGCAAATTGCTGCTCGCCTTCGTGATGCTCTGGGCTTACTTTTCGTTCTCGCAATTTTTGATCATCTGGTCGGGCAACCTGCCGGAGGAGATACCCTGGTACATGCGCCGTTTGTTCGGCGGTTGGGGCTATGTTGCCGTCGCGCTCGTCATCGGCCACTTCGCGCTGCCGTTCGTGCTCCTGCTCTCGCGCGATCTGAAAAGGCGCGGGCGCACGCTCGTCCTCGTCGCGCTGCTGGTGCTTTTGATGCGCGTCGTCGATCTCTTCTGGACGATTGCGCCGAGCGCGCTGGCGATGCCGCATCACGCGGGCGCGGGCGAACAACACAGCGGCATGGCCGACGCGGTCGCCATCGCGTTGAACTTCATCACGCCCCTCTTCATCGGCGGCGTCTGGCTCTGGTGGTACACGCGGCAACTGAGGTCGCGCCCGCTGCTCCCGCTCGGCGACGAGGGGTTGGAGAACGCGCTCGAACAGACTAACGGGCATCACTAAAGAAGATGCGGTGCAGGGGTTAAAGGGAAAAGGGGAGAGGTCGGAAGAGAGTCGAGGTTTGAGATGGGAATTTTTGGTCATCACGGCAACGGGAAAGAGAAGCTGCACCTGACGGAGACGCCGGACGTGCGCCACATCACGAACCCCGATGTGATGCACGAAGAGTCGGACGTGAGCGTGCGCGGCGTCGGCACGTTCGTCGGCCTGCTCTTCCTCGGCCTCATCATCGTGAGCGTGCTGATGTATTTCATGTTCGGATTGCTCGAACGATACGCGAAGAGTAAAGATGTCCAGCCCGCGCCGATGGCGCGCCTGCCGGAGGAGCGCCTGCCCCCGCCCGGAGTGCCGCGCCTGCAAGGCGCGCCCGACCACCATTCGCTTGACGACAAGAATCTCATTTTCGAGAAGAAAGAACCGACGCTCGAATGGGCGGCACTTCAGTCGAAGTTCAAATACGATCTGGAAAACTTCCACGACCCCGATCCGGGCACGGGCATGATGCGCGTCCCCATCGAATTCGCCAAGAAGAAGCTTCTGGAGAAGGGCTTGCCCGTGCGGCAGCAAGCGCAGCAGCAGCAGGGCGCGCAGGCGTCGGAGGGCATCAACCTCCCGACCTTTGCGAGCGCGGGGCGGCAGACGGAGAAGCGCGAGAAGTAGGTCGCCTGAGGGGCAGGAATCAAGGGGAAAGGGTAAGGGGGAAAGGTGAAGGGAAGAAGACAAAAAGCAGCAGGGCGGAAGTTGATGCATGCAGGCGGCAGGGCGTGCGCGTCGCATCGTACGCGTGCGTTCACGCGCAAGCTCCTTTGCTTAACCTTTACCCTTTTCACCTTTACGCTTTCCCCCGCGTTCGGGCAGTACGCGCAGCCGCCGCAGGGCGGCGTGTCGAGCAACGACGTGCCGCTCGCGCTCAGAGACATCGGCATCGAGCAGCGACTCGGCGAGCAGGTTCCGCTCGACATCGCTTTCCGCGACGAAGCGGGGCGCACCGTCAAACTCGGCGACTATTTCGGCAAACGCCCCGTCGTCGTCTCGCTCGTCTATTACAACTGCCCGAAGCTGTGCAACCTCGTTTTGAACGGACTCGTCGGCGGCGTGCGGACGCTCCCCTTCACGGTGGGCAAAGACTTCGACGTTGTGACCGTCAGTTTCGATCCGCGCGAGGGCGCGGCGGACGCCGCTCGGAAGAAGGAGGTCGTGCTGCACGACTACGGGCGCGCGGGCGACCAGACTGTCGCCGCCGGTTGGCATTTTTTGACGGGCGACAAAACTTCGATTGACGCGTTGGCCTCCGCCGTCGGTTTCAAATATGCGTTCGACACGGCGACCGACCAGTTCGCGCACGCTTCCGGCGTGATGTTGACGACGCCTGCGGGGAAACTCTCGCACTACTTCTACGGCATCGAGTACGCGCCGCGCGATCTGAAGTTCGGCCTCGTCGAAGCCTCCGAAGGGAAGATCGGGAGCGCGGTTGATAAGTTGACGCTCTATTGCTTTCACTACGATCCGACGACCGGAAAATACGGCCCCGCGATCATGAACATCATGCGCCTGACGGGCGTGGCGACCGTTGTAGGTCTGGCGGCTCTGATCCTGATCTTGCCGCGTCGCCGCCGTCGCCGCGAGGGGGGCGGCGACACGGAGCGTTTGAGCACGGGAGAGGCAGGAGGAATCGCTTAACGAGATGCAGTTGCCACGATTACCATTTACGCCGGAGCAAGCCTCGACCGTCTCGGGTGAGGTGGACGCGCTCTACACTTATCTGGTCGCGATTACCCTGTTCTTCTCCGTGCTCGTGACGGTGCTCATCTTCTACTTCGCGGTCAAGTATCGCCGCCGCTCCGAGAACGAACTGCCGCAGCCCATC
>DASQDV010000696.1:0-2108 GCA_035633995.1 Pyrinomonadaceae bacterium
TCTTACGCGGCTCATCTGGCCGCTCATCGCGCTCGGCTACGTCGTCAACCTCTACCAGCGCGGCACGGCGAGCCTCAAACGCATGAATGCCATCTTCGCAATCAAACCGGCCATCGCCGACGAAGAAGGCGTGCGCCCGCAACCGCAGATCAGGGGGCGCATCGAGTTTCGCAACCTGACTTTCGGTTACAGCGAGCATTTGCCGCCCGTGCTGCGAGATGTCAACCTCGTGATCGAAGCGGGGCAGACGGTCGCCTTCGTCGGGCGCACGGGCACGGGCAAATCAACGCTCATGAATTTGCTCCCGCGCATGATGGACGCGCCGCGCGGCACGGTCTTGATCGACGACCGGCCGGTCGCCGACTACCCGCTCGCGCAGTTGCGTTCGAGCCGCGGCTACGTCCCGCAGGAGACTTTCCTGTTCAGCGAATCGCTCGCCGAAAACATCGCTTTCGGAGTCGAACGCGCCGAACGCGCCGAGGTCGAGTGGGCGGCGGAGATTGCGGGCTTGAGCGAAGACATACGCGGCTTCCCCGAAGGCTTCGAAACGCTCGTCGGCGAACGCGGCATCACGCTCTCCGGCGGGCAGAAGCAGCGAACGGCGATTGCGCGCGCGGTCTTGCGCCAGCCGCGCATACTCATACTCGACGACGCGCTCTCAAGCGTTGACACCTACACCGAAGAGAAAATCCTCGCGCAACTGCGCGGCGTGATGCGCGAACGCACGAGTCTCATCGTCTCGCACCGCATCTCCACCGTGCGCGACGCAGACCTCATCTGCGTGCTCGACGAAGGCCGCATCGTCGAACGCGGCACGCACGACGAACTGCTCACACGCGGCGGCGAATACGCCGCGCTCTACGAGCGGCAACTGCTGGAAGAAGAACTTGCGGCCAGTTGAGTTTGCCGACGGTTTGCACGCGAGGCTGACGTGCGAGTTAGGCGGCAGAGCTTGAGGTGAACAATGATGAATGAAAGTCCGGTGAAAGTGCCCGCCGAAGCGCGCCGTCGCGGGTTGCTGCTCATCTGGGGTGCGCAGGTGTTCTCGCTCGCGCTCCTGTTCGGTCTAACTTACGTCGTCCGGCCTGAGGCGAGCACGGACGGCAACCACACGCTCGCGTGGGCGCTCGGCGCGGTCGGCTTCACGTCCTTCATCAGCTCGTTTCTCGTCAGGCGAAAGCTGCTGGCTCAGGCAATGGAGAAGCGCCGCCTTGATCTCGGCACGAGCGCTTACGTGGTCGCCTTCGCTCTATGCGAGATGACGGCGCTGCTCGGTTTCGTCGCGTATATCATCACAGGGCTGTCCTACGCGCTGCACTCGTTCATTATCGCGGCGGTCGGCCTCCTGCTCCACTTCCCCGCGCGCGGCGCGTTCGACGGAATAGAAGGCGGCAACACAACGACGGGCGCGGGCTTTAACAAGACGACTTTATAACACCCGGAATCATCGAGACATGGCAACAGCAGTTCAACAATTCCACGAAGAAGAGGCCATCGGCAAAACTTACGACACGCAGATTGCGCGCCGCCTCCTGCGCTACCTGCGGCCTTACCTGCGCCTGCTCGTGCCCGCGCTCCTGCTCACGCTTGCCTTGAACGGGCTGCGCGTGCTGCAACCGAAATTCACGCAGTATGCGATTGACTGGTACATCCTGCCGTGCCAGCAGGGCGGCACAACGGTCGCCTGCGAACCGGGCGGCCTCGTCTGGTTGGCGGGCGCGATGCTCGGCGTGCTGCTCCTGACGTTCATCTTCACCTACGGCGCGGCGGTCTTGCTCAACACCATCGGCCAGCACGTCATGTACGACCTGCGCGCGGAGCTTTACGACAAGCTGCAACATCAGGAGGTGGCCTACTTTGACCGCCATCCCGTCGGGCGCATCATGACGCGCCTGACCTCGGACGTTGATGCTTTAAACGAACTGTTCACTTCCGGCGTGACGGACGTGCTCGGCGACCTGCTGACGATCTTCATCATCATCGCCATCATGCTCGCGATGGACTGGCGGCTCACGCTCGTCACGCTCGTCACCGTCCCGCTGCTCTTTGCCGCGACCTCCTGGTTTCGCAAGCACGCGCGGCGCGGCTACGACATGGTGCGCACGCGC
>DASQDV010000697.1:0-5345 GCA_035633995.1 Pyrinomonadaceae bacterium
AAGAATCAGTTGAACGAGGGCGCACGCGCCTACAAGGCCGGAAGATTTGCCCATGCACAGCAGCACTTCGAGGAGTCGCTCAGGCTCAACCCCGAGCAGAAGAACGCGAAGTTCTTCATCGCGCGCTCGAGTCACGCGCAGTACCGTCCCGGCGTCGAAGCCCCGGAGAACGTCGAGCGTGCGAAGCGCGCGATTACGGCGTACGAGGAAGTGTTGAAAAGCGATCAGGCCAACGACGAGGCTTACAACGCCGTCATCTACCTCTTCAACCAGCTCAAAGACGAGCAGCAGGCGCGACAGTGGCTCACCGCCCGCGCCGAGATGGATTCGATCCCCGGCGAGAAGCGTTCGCAGGCCTACACGCTGATGGCGAGCAAGGAGTGGAACTGCTCCTATACGATCACGGAACAGAAGGACAACAAGCAGACCGTGATGAAGGACAACAAGGCCATCATCCAGTACAAGAAGCCGAAGGAGCAGGCCGATTTCGACAAGGCGATGAAGTGCGTCAACGACGGCATGGCGCTGGCCGAGCGTGCCGTCAGTCTCGACCCGAACAGCGAGCAAGCATGGTCGTACAAAACCAACCTGCTGCTGGAACTCGTCAAACTGGCCGAGATGGAAGGCAACAACGACAAGAAGGCCGAATACCAGAAGCAGGCCAGCGCCGCCCAGCAGAAGACTTCGCAACTGAGCGAAGAGAACAAGCGCAAGAAAGAGGAAGAGGAAAAAGCCAAGGCGGCCAAATCGCCTGCCTCAAGCTAAAGCGACTGCGCCCGACATGGCGCTCGCTCTAGACTCTTCATCCTCCGGTTGCCGGTAAATTTTCATTCCACGAAATCAGGTGATGCTCGACTTTCGAGTCGGGCATCACCTATTCTTATCAGGAGAGGTCAGAGGTCAGAGCTTAGAGGCCAGTTGTAAAACTGTTTTCTTCTAACCTCTCACCTCTCACCACTACCGTTATGATTCGCATCGAAGAGATCGTCGAAAAAGTCGGGCGCAACCATCCGCAGGCCGATCTGGACATGCTGCGGCGCGCCTACTTTTTTTCGGCGCGCGAGCATAAGGGGCAGATGCGCGCCTCCGGCGAGCCGTATCTCGTCCACCCGCTCGAAGTCGCCAACATTCTGGCCGACATGCGGCTCGACGAAGTCTCGGTCGCCACCGGCCTCTTGCACGATGTGGTCGAAGACACGCTGGTCGAGCCGGCGACGATCCGCCAGTACTTCGGCGAAGAGGTGGCGCATCTCGTCGAGGGCTTGACGAAGATCGCGCAGATCAGTAACCAGTCGAAGGAGGTGCAGCAGGCCGAGAACGTGCGCAAGATGCTGCTGGCGATGATCGACGACGTGCGTGTCGTCCTGGTCAAACTCGCCGACCGCCTCCACAACATGCGCACGCTCCATTACCTGAAACCCGAAAAGCGGCAGCGCATCGCGCAGGAAACGCTCGACATCTTCGCCCCCATCGCCCACCGGCTCGGCATGGGCAAACTGCGCAGCGAACTGGAAGACCTAGCCTTCCAGCATCTCCACCCGGAAGACTACCGCACGCTCACCGCCCAACTCGAACAGCGCCGCGCCGAGCACGAAACGGTTCTTCACGCCACCACCGCCCGCATCGAAGAGAAACTGCGCGAGGCCGACGTGCCCTACATACGCGTCGAGGGGCGCGTCAAGCGTCTCTATTCGATCTGGAAGAAGTTGAAGCGGCAGAAGATCGAACTCGATCAGGTTTACGATCTCGTGGCCGCGCGCGTCGTCCTGCCGAACGAGGTGCGCTACTGCTACGCCGCGCTCGGCGTTATACACAATTTGTGGAAGCCTCTGCCCGGTCGCTTCAAGGATTGGATCGCGACGCCGCGCGAGAACCTTTATCAATCGCTCCACACCTCCGTGATCGGCACGGAAGGGCAGCCCTTCGAGGTGCAGATTCGCACCGACGAGATGCACCGCATCGCCGAAGAGGGCGTCGCCGCGCACTGGAAGTACAAAGAGGGGAAGCGCGGCGCGCACGAAGACGACGAAGCGTTCCAGTGGCTCCGCTCGCTCATCGAGTGGACGCAGGAAGTGAAAGACTCGCGCGACTTCCTCGAATCGCTCAAACTCGATCTCTACCCGCGCGACGTTTACGCCTTCACGCCGATGGGCAAGATCATCCAACTCCCGCGCGGCGCCACGCCCGTCGATTTCGCCTACATGATTCACACCGAAGTCGGCAACACCTGCACGGGCGCGCGCGTCAACGGCCGCATCGTCCCCCTTCGCACGCCGATCCAGAACGGCGACGTGGTGGAGATCGTCCGCTCTCCCAACTCTCACCCCTCGCGCGACTGGCTCAACTTCGTCGTCACCTCGAAGGCGCGCAATCGCGTGCGCCACTGGGTCGCCGAGCAGCAGCGCGCCGAAAGTATAGAGATCGGGCGGAAACTCTTTGAGAAAGAGGCCGCGCGCTTCCAACTCTCGACCAAGAAGCTCCTCACGGACTCGAACGGCGATTTCAAAAAACTCGCGATGGAATACGGCTACGGCCGCGCCGACGATCTGCTCGCCGCCATCGGCTACGGCAAACTCGTCCCGCGCAACGTCATCTCGAAATATCTCGGCCCCGAAAAATTCGCCGAACTCGACGTGAAGAAAGAGTCGCGCCTGCGCACGAGCGTGCAGGCCGTCAAGCGGCTCATCCGTCTCGGAGACGACGCGATTGTTGTGCGCGGCATAGACGATCTGCTCGTAGCGCGCGCACGCTGCTGCAACCCCGTTCACGGCGAGCCGATCATCGGCTACGTCACGCGCGGCAAGGGCGTTGCCGTCCACGCCGAGCGTTGCAAGAACGTGCAGCAGTTGATGGTCAACTCCGAACGCATCGTCGCCGTCGAGTGGGCGGGCAAGAGCGAACATGCCGCCTACGCCGTCAAACTCCTCGCCGTCACGGAGAACCGCACCGGCATGATCGCCGGGATCACAAGCGCGATCTCGGACATGAAGACCGGCATTCGCGACGCGCGCGCTTCCATTGCGTCTGACAATCACGGGCGCATCGAGGTGACGGTCGAAGTCTTCGACGTGAAGCATCTCGACAAAGTCATCCGCGCGGTGAAAGGCGTGCCCGGCGTGCTCGACGTTGAGCGTTTGCAGGGCGCGGCCTGACACGTTCGGGCGGGGCGAGTTTGCGCGAAAGCCGGAGCGCACCCGTGTCCTCGCGCAATAAATTTACCCGCAAGCATCCGGCACGCCTTAAAAATCATCTGTAATAGTTAAGCCCGTTTTTACGCCAGTCTTTAACGCGAGGCCGCAGGAGAGAGTGCGAAGCGTTCGCGCGCCCGCGCGTTGGTCTAGCGGCGGAGTTTTTGTTACAATGCGCAATTTGCTTGGCGAGACTTAAAAAAGGATGTGCAGACCGTGAGGGAGATCGTCGCAACAGAGGCCGCGCCGCAGGCCATCGGCCCTTATTCGCAGGCCATCAGCATAGGCGATTTCGTCTTCACGTCGGGGCAGATTCCGATTGATCCGCAGACGGGCGTGTTCGTCGAAGGCGGCATTGCAGAGCAGACCGAGCAGGTTTTGCGTAATCTCGCGGAAGTGCTGCGCGCGGCGGGAACGAGTCTGGAAGGGGTGGTGAAGACGACCGTGTTCCTAGCTGACATGGGCGACTTCGCGGCGATGAATGAAGTTTACGGCCGCTTTTTTTCGAGCGCACCGCCCGCGCGTTCAACAATCGAGGCCGCGCGCCTGCCGCGCGACGCGCGCGTCGAAATCGAAGCGATAGCAGTCAGAATGGATAAGGATAAGTAGGAACGTGGAACAATGAATGAAAGACAAATGTTTTTACTTCATCATTCCGCGTTCCTACTTCATTGTTCGTCTTAAGCCGCTTTCGCTATTTTGCCGCCCTTGATGCAGACCGTGCAGACCTTCATGCGCACGTTTCCGCCCTGCGGGCGTTGGACACGAATTTCTTGCAGGTTGGGGTTGAACCGGCGGCGTGTGCGGTTGTTCGCGTGAGAGACGTTGTTACCGAATTGCGGGCCTTTGCCGCAGACTTCGCATCGTTTTGCCATGATTGCCTGAGTACCTCCGAAATAGTAAAAGCGCGCCGCACGCGTTGGCCGACTCACACGGAGAGGACTTGAAGCACGCGGGAAACCAAAATTTATAGCAAACAGTTTTACCAGAGGTCAAGCGCGCAACCCGGAAGTCGAGAGCGCGCGCGTTAGATTTGAACCAGCACAGAAAAGTTGAAGGAGTAGAAATCCAAAGTGTATAGAGCCGCCAAACAGTTTAGCCTTCTCGCCCTCGTCCTTTCACTCGCGGTCGCCTTCGTCGCCTGCGACCGCAACAAGGGCGGCGGCGATGGCAAGGGAACAGCCGTCGCCGCTTCGGTCAACGACAAAAAGATCATGTTGACCGAAGTGGACAAGATTCTTGAGCAGCAGGCCAAGAGCCAGCAGGTGCAGTTTTCCGACATGTCGCAACTCGAACTCGCCGCCGGGCGTTTGCAGGTGCTCGACGAGTTGATCCGCCGCGAGGTGCTCTTCCAGCGTGCAGAGAAAGAGAACCTCATCCCGAAGGACGAAGAGGTGACGCAGGTGATCAACGAGCAGAAGCAGCAACTCGGCACGCAGGAAGCGTTCCAGCGCGCGCTCAAGGAATCGGGGCAGACCGAAGATGCCATGCGCGACATCGCGCGCCGGCAGTTGGCGATTCAAAAACTGCTTGACCGCACCGCTGCCAAGATCGAACCGCCGACCGACAAGGAAGTCGAAGATTTTTACAACAACAACAAGGCGCGCTATGTCAGTGCGCGCGGCGTCGGGCTGGCGGCCATCGTCGTAGACCCGGCGGACAACGGCGCGTCGAACGACGCCAAAGGCGACATCGAAGCCAAGAACAAAATCGACATCATCTACCAGCGCTTAAAGAGCGGCGCGGACTTCGCCACCGTGGCGCGCGAGCAGAGCGAAGACCCGCAAAGCGTGCCGCGCGGCGGCGACATCGGGTTTTTCACCGAAGACCAACTCAAGCAGAGCGGCTTCCCGCAGGATTTGATCTCGAAACTTTTCAGCGGGATGGAAGTGGGCGGTCGAACCGAGCCGATGCAGAGCAGCGGTCGCTGGACGATCTTCAAGCTGACGGAGCGGCGTTTGCAGAGCGAGAACCTGACGCTCGACAACCCGGACGTGCGCAAAGACGCGACCGAAAACATCCTCAACCAGCGCAAGCAAATCCTGAACGCCGCGATGCTCGAAGTCGCCATACGCGAGGCGAAGATCACGAACAACCTGGCGCACGACATGCTCAACAGTTCGACTTCTTTGAGCAGCCTGCGCCCGGCGGGAAGCC
>DASQDV010000698.1:0-5228 GCA_035633995.1 Pyrinomonadaceae bacterium
CCAGAAACTTCGAGTCGCGCAAGCACCTCCTCCAGTACGACGACGTGATGAACAAGCAGCGCGAGACGATCTACGGCTTGCGCCGCCAGTTGATGGAGGTGCCCGACAAGCGCGAGTTCATGCTGGGCGAGACGGGCGTCGCTCGCGATCTGCTCCTCGACATGTCGAAGCAGTACATCGCCCCGACCGTCGCACCCGAAGACTGGGACGTGGAGAACTATCGCATCCAGCTCCTGACCGTCTTCGATTTCGACGCCGAGACGGAAGGCATTGATTTCACCGAGGCCACCTCCGAAGAGATTCAGGAGACGATCTGGGAGCGACTGAAGGCCAACTACGCCGCCAAAGAGGAGCAGATCGGCAGCGAAGCGATGCGCACCTACGAGCGCATCATCATGCTCAACATCATCGACGCGCAGTGGAAAGATCACCTCCTGTCGCTCGACCACTTGAAGCAGGGCATCGGCCTCGTCGGCTACGGGCAGAAAGACCCGCTCGTCGAATACAAGAAGCAGAGTTTCGATCTCTTTCAGGCGATGCTCGACCGCATCGACACGAACACGATCCGCTCGCTCTTCAACTTGCAGGTCGTGGCCGAGCAAGCGCCCGAACAGTTGCAGCAGCAGCGACGCCGCCGCACCCCGTCCTCGATGACCTTCACGGGGCCGAACCAGACGGCGGCGGCAGCCGGGACGGAAGACGGCAAGATCAGAACCGTCACGCGCGACCAGCCCAAAGTGGGCAGGAACGACCCCTGCCCCTGCGGGTCGGGCAAGAAGTACAAGAAGTGCTGCGGCGCGTAAAAAGCGCCGCCAGCACGTGTTTCGTCCGCGACTGTTGATTTGAAAGACCGGGATGCGTCTCGCTCACACCAACCCCGCGCACGTCTCTCTCCTGTCGCTCATTTTCGGCGTGTGCCTGCTGCCGTCGGCGGCGGCAGGGGACACGTGCGCGGCTGCGCGTATGCAGGAAGGGGCGAAGCGCGGGGCGAAGCATGTGGTGTTCACGCAGGAAGCGGGACGCGGCCTTGAGTCTTTTGATAAGGGCAACTTTGCAGAGTCGGTCGAGTGGCTGAAGCAGGCCACGCTGACGCGACCGGACGACGCGACCGCGTGGCACTTTCTCGGTCTGGCTTACGAACAACTCGGCAAGCAAAAGGATGCGCGCGGGGCGATGGAGAAGGCCGTCTTTTGGCGACTGCTCCGAAACGTGCCCGGAACGTCTAATCGCAGGGTTAAGCCCTGGAACGAGTTGAGCAAGGAAGAGAAAGCCGAGCGGCAGCGCGAAATTACCCGGGAACATAAAGAGGCTTTGGCGAGCGTCGAGAGTTATCTGCGGCTCGATCCGCCACAAGAGGATTTCTGGCGTCGTCAGCATGAAGCCCTGAGCCTGTACGTGAAGGGCGAGGAAACACCCGAAGCCCAGAAAGAAATCTTTCAGGGAAACGACGAAGCGATTGTGAAGGCGAATATTTTCTACACGGCCGCGCCGAGCTACACAGACAAGGCACGGAGGAAGGGGATTTCCGGCACTGTTACCTTGCGCGGGCTGCTCGCCTCGGACGGGACGGTGAAACAGATCATCGCGCTCGTCATACTGCCCGAAGGGCTGACGGAGAAAGCAATTGAAGCGATGCGCGAAGTAAGATTTATGCCCGCGACCAAAGACGGACGTCCCGTCTCGCAGTGGGTGACGATGGAATTCAACTTTAACGTTCGCTGAGAGCCTGTCTGCTAAGACGGCTCAAGCTTCGTCCTCCCTTAGCTTCACCTGAGCGAGCGAACTTCACCATTCAATCAAACTATGAGCGCAAACACTTCTTCGACAAACCCGGTCGTGCAGGCCATCGCGGCGGGCACCGCCCCGCAGACGGCGCGCTTGATGGCGGCGCGCGGCTTGCTGCCGCTCGCGGCGGAGGAACTGCTGGAAGTGCTCGTCGTTTTGCGCTCAGACGAGAACCCGGAGATCGTCGCCGCCGCCGACGAGACGCTCGAAGCGCAGCCCGCCGAGACGCTCGTCGCCGTCGCTTCGGCCAGCAACACTTCGCCCGCCGTGCTCACGTATCTGGCCGGACGCGCCGACGCGCAGAAAGAGGTGCAGGAAGCCGTCACCTTAAACGCCGCGACGCCCGACGAGGCCATCGCCCGTTTAGCTTCCGCCACCTCGGACGGCTCGCTCCTCGAACTCATCTCCGTCAACCAGCAGAGACTCATCCGCGCGCCCGGTATCATCGAGGCGTTGCTCTCAAACCCCGCGCGCACCGGAGACGCCGAGCGGCGCGCGCGCGAAACCAAGCGCGAGTTTTTCGAGAAGGAGCGCGGCGCACAGCAGATCGCAGACGAGATGCGCGCGCGCGGCATGAGCGCCGCCGCCGAGTTCGTCGAGTCGGCCGAGTCCATCGGCACAACGTCGGGCTTAAGTTACGACGACGCCTGGCTGCTCGCGCAGCACATCGAAGTCTCAGACGCGGACATTGACGATTCGTGGTTGCCGTTGGAGCGGTTTGAAGAGTTGTTCGCCGAGACGGAAGAACAGCGCGTGGCTAACCTCGAACGCATCATCGCGGAGACGAACGCGGAGTCAGGAGAAGTTGCGCCGGAACGCATCTCGCTCATCCGCCGCGTGATGCTGATGAGCGTCAAGGATCGCGTCAAACTGGCGATGAAGGGCGACCGCGAGGCGCGCGCCATCCTCATCCGCGACTCGAACAAGGTGGTCGCCACCGGCGTCATCAACAACCCGCGCATCACCGACAAGGAAGTGGAAAGCATCTCCGCCATGCGCACCGTCTCTGACGAAGTGCTGCGACTCATCGCACAGAACCGCGCGTGGGCGCGCAACTATCCGGTCATCCACAACCTCGCGCGCAACCCGCGCACGCCCATCGCCACCGCCATCAACGTCCTCATGCGGCTGCAAACCAAAGACCTGCAAAACATCTCCCAGAATCGCAACGTCTCAGAGGCCGTCCGCCGCCAGGCTCAGCGCCTCGCGCAGACGCGCAGCGGACACTAAGAAAGTAAGCAAGAAGCGGTGAGCAGTAAGCGGTCAAGACTTTTCATAGTCTTTTGCTGCTCACTGCTCACCACTTAACTGCTTACTAAAATATTTCCGAGCCTTTGCGCAGGACAGACCAGGCGACATCTGTGAGCGTGTGGCTGGCCGCGCCCCACCAGAGTCCGGCGAGCGCGGCGAGCGCGGCGTAACGACCCGTCCCTTCCATCATCGCGCCCGCTTCGATGGCACGCCACGCGCGCACCAGTTCGCTGAAGTCGGGCGGCGCCTGCGCGACGACGAGCGCGCGGAAGTAGACGGCGACGACGGCCAGAGCCGAGAGCATCAAAGCGAAATAGACGACGCGGATGAGCGTGCCGAAAATGATGCCGTGCGACCAGCGCGAGCGGTGTCGAAACATCACTTTGTAAGGCCACCAGATGAAACGAAACACGCCCCAGCGCGTGTACTGCCGCGACTGTATATCGAGGTCTGGCCCGAACATCAGCCCGCCGAACAGCATCGCGCCCGTCGCCACGCTCGCCAAGAGCACGCTCCCCGTCACGCCCCACGCCGCCACGAAAGTCGGCACGGTGAGCAACAGCGTGATCGCGTCGTGTGTTTTTCCAGAAGGCATAAAAAAACAGATGTCAGGTGTCGGATGTTAGATGTTAGTCAAGCCTGTAACTGGCATCTAGCATCTAACATCTAGCATCTGCTTATAGCATGCGTGTACGCGGCGACGCAAAATCGCCGTTTGCTAGACGCGGCGGCGGCGCGCTACACTGTCGCGCTTCTCGTGGGCTAATCGAATGGGCAAACACGGAAAATTTCAGACGACTTTGGAATACGGCGTGACGCGCGCACTGCTCGGCGAGTTCAGCCAGTTTCCGCGCGCGACCCCGGAGAGTTTGCGCAACCTGGTCGAGTACGATCAGGTCGGTCTCAGGCACTTGCGCGAGGCCGAAGGAGAGGGGCGCGGCGTCATCTTCCTGACTGCTCATCTGGGTGCGTGGGAGTTTCTGAGTTTCGCCTGGTCTGCGCTCGAATACCCGATCAGTTTTCTCGTGCGCCCGATAGACAATCCGCGCGTCGAAGATTTGATCGAGGGCATCCGCACGCGCTACGGTAACACGGCCATCAATAAGAAAATGGCGGCGCGCCAGGCCCTGCGCGTCCTGCGCGACGGCGGCACGCTCGGCATCCTCGCAGACCTCAACACGCACCCCAACGAAGGCGTCTTCGTCCCCTTCTTCGGCCATCTCGCCTGCACCACTTCCGGCGTCGCCACGCTCGCCCTGCGCACCGACGCGCTCGTCATCCCCACCTGCGCCGTCTGGGACGACGCGCGCGGGCGTTTCTTCTTTCACGGCGACCCGCCCGTCAAACTGGTCCGCACCGGCGACGACAAACGCGACATCGAGACGAACACGGCAAACTTCGCCGCCGCCATCGAACGCATGATTCGCGCCTACCCCGAACAGTGGCTCTGGATTCACAAACGCTGGCGCACCAGGCCCCCCGGAGAGCCTGATCTCTATAGCCGCCGGGAACAGTTCGACACAAAAGAGTCACAACTGACCGCCCCCACCAGCCGCAACAGCTTCTCCTGAGCACAATTTCGAAAACTTTTTTCCTTCGTCTCCACACATTTTATTCTTTATTATCAACATTTAGCTTGCAGCCGCCGTCGCCTGTCACAAAGTTGTCACTTTTTATTGTATTTTATGCTTGACATCTAACAAAGGTTTAGTGTAATTTCACACACGTCGAAGGGCAGTGAGTTTTATAACAAAGTTCTTAACGAGATTGTCCTTCGCGATTTTTGAAAGCAAACGACTTTACGGCTAGACGCCACGGAACGGAAGAGACCAGTTTTACGAAACATTCTTTTTTCCGAGCCTTGCAATTTTAACTCGCCCGTCCCAACGCAGCCGACCAACATGCCGGATCGCCCGTAAGCGACGATCTCCAGCGCCCAAGTCAACGCCACCCTGAATCTCCGAGCCTGCCCAAAAATTCAGCCTCGTTAGTTCCCCAAGCTAACGAGGCTGCTTCTCTTTGTAGCCGATAGTTTTTCCCAAGTCCCAAGTCAAAGACAAGTTTTTGACTTGGGACTTAACACAATTTTCACATGGCGAGTCCGCCGTCAACCTGTATGACCTGTCCAGTGATGTAGCGCGCGGGAGGCGAGACTAAGAAACACGCGATCTCTGCGACCTCCTGCGGCTCTG
>DASQDV010000699.1:0-4837 GCA_035633995.1 Pyrinomonadaceae bacterium
ATCGTAGAAATCGAGTTCGCGCGATGCGCCCGCGTGCCCTTCTTCGGTCGCCACGCCCGTCGCCACGAGCGCGCACCCTTCCACCTCGTGCGGCTGTCCGCCCTCGTCCGCGCTCGACGCGAAGACGCGCCCCATCTCGAAGAGGCGCACGTCGCGCGTGCCGTGATTGAAGTTGTGCCGCAGCGATTCGAGTAGACCGACCAATAGCGTCGCCCTCATGCGCGACGCGCCTTCGATGATCGGGTTGCTGAGCGTGACGAACTGCGTCGCCTCGTCAGCGCGCCGGACGAGTCCGGGCAGCAACTCGAAACGCCCGTCGTGTTCCGCATCTATGAAGCTGTAGCTTAAAGCCTCGTCGAACCCGCACGCGTTCAGAGCGCGCCGCGCCGCGCGCCTGCGCTTCTCGTGCGCGCGATGCTCGCCCGCGACGTTTGAGGCGGGCAGCGTGTCCGAAACTTTGTCGTAACCGAAATGACGCCCGACATCCTCCACCAAATCCTCTTCGATGCGTATGTCCGTGCGCCACGAAGGACTCACGAAGTCCGCGCTCTCCGCGGCGACGGTCGCGTCCGCTTCGCTCGCGGGCTTGACGCCGAGCGCGCCGAGGATGCGTATCGAATCCTGCGGCGGGACATCCAGACCCGTCAATTCCCTGACGCGCGTGAAGCGCAAGGGGACGACTGCGGGCCTCGCCGGTTGCGTGTAAATGTCTATCGCATCCGTGGTCGCCGTGCCGCCGGCCAGTTCCGTGATGAGCGCGACGGTGCGTGCCTGCGCGCGCAACTGCCCTTCC
The DNA here is from genome assembly GCA_035633995.1 of Pyrinomonadaceae bacterium. Lineage (GTDB taxonomy): Bacteria > Acidobacteriota > Blastocatellia > Pyrinomonadales > Pyrinomonadaceae > JAIVJZ01. The sequence goes on from DASQDV010000699.1 coordinate 794, forward strand.
GCGTCAACGCCGCGCTCGAAGCGATCCGACGCTTCCGTCTGCAAACCTAAAGCGCGCGAAGTGCGACGGACGCTGGCGGGCGCAAAGTGCGCCGCCTCGATCAAAACGTCCTGCGTCGAATCGGAGATTTCCGTCTCCGCGCCGCCCATCACGCCCGCGATGGCGACCGCTCGCACGGCGTCGGCGATAACCAGCGTCTCGGCGTCGAGCGTGCGCTCAACCCTGTCGAGCGTCATCAGGCGTTCGCCCGCGCGCGCCAGTCTGACGACGAGGCGACGCTCTTTCAACTTTTCCAGATCGAAGGCGTGGAGCGGTTGCCCCGTTTCGAGCATGACGTAGTTGGTGATGTCCGCGACGTTGTTGACCGAACGCTGCCCGACGGCCTGCAAACGCTCGACGAGCCACGCGGGCGACGGCGCGATCCGCACGCCGCGCACCACGCGCGCCGTGAAGCGCGGGCACAGGTCGGCCGCCTGCACTTCGACGGACGTAAAGCTCTCCGCCCGTCCCTCCTCGCGCGCCGCACGCATCTCCGGCCAGCGCACCTCGCCACCCGTCATCGTGCACACCTCGCGCGCGACGCCCAGATGCGACAACAAATCCGCACGGTTCGACAGCATGGCGATTTCCAACACGAAATCGTCACCCGCCTCATGCACACTTTCGACTTCAAGCCCGATCATCGTCAGACGCTCGCGCAACTCCCGCGCCGTCAGTTCGACGCCCGTTAATTCGCGTAGCCAGTTGTAGCTGATATTCATAAGTCGCCCGTTGTCCGTTGTCCGTCGCCCGTTGCCATTGCTTGTCTCTCACTCAACCTTGAGCTTCATCACTCATGCGGCTCAGACAAACAACGGGCAACTGGCTACGGACAACAGACAGTTTTTTAATTGAACTGTTCGAGGAAACGCACGTCGTTCTCGAAGAGAAGGCGGATGTCGTCGAGGCCGAAGTTCATCATGCACATGCGGTCGATGCCGAAGCCGAAGGCGAAGCCCGAGAACTCGGCCGGATCAATATTGACCGCGCGCAGGACGTTCGGGTGGATCATCCCCGACCCCCCGAGTTCGATCCAGCCCGTGCCTTTGCAGAGAGCGCAGCCCGCGCCATTGCACTTGAAGCAACTGAAATCGAATTCCGCGCTCGGCTCGGTGAAGGGAAAGTAGGATGGGCGGAAGCGCGTCCGCGTCTGCGGCCCGTAGAGGTGGCGCAAAAATTCCGTGACCGTGCCTTTCAAGTGTCCCATCGTGATGCCGCGATCAACGAGCAAGCCTTCGAGTTGGAAGAACATCGGGTTGTGCGTCGCGTCGGGCGTATCCCTTCGGAAGACTTTGCCGGGCGCGATGACGCGCAGAGGCGGACGCCGACGCTGCATCGCGTGAATCTGCACGGTCGAAGTTTGCGAACGCAGAGCGTAGCCTTCCGTCGTGTAGAAAGTGTCCTGCGGGCTGCGCGCCGGATGCGTCGGCGGGATGTTGAGCGCGTCGAAGTTGTAGAAATCGGTCTCGATTTCGGGGCCGTCCTCGACCGTGTACCCAAGCGCCACGAAGATGTCTTCGATGCGCTGGCGCACGAGCGTGATCGGGTGCTGGTGACCGCGCCGCGTGCGACGACCGGGCAGCGTCACGTCAATGCGCTCGCGTGCGGCATGTGCAATTCTTACCGCTTTTTCACAGAATTCCAGTAAGGCCTTAAGGCAGTATTCAATGTATTTATCAACTCCTTGAACATTCTGCGCGAATTTAGCTCTATTACCAGGTTCAAGTTGCCCAATTTTATTCTTTAGTTGCGCTATTTCACTTTTTTTGCCACTAAATTGGATTTTTGAATGATTAACTTCACGCAACCAAACATCTGGATTCGGCTCACTGATACTCGGTACTTGTTCTATCGCTGCGAGTCTTGGTGAAACGAAGTCTAAAACACCCCGACCTATTAAGTAGCGTTGGAGTTGCTCATGTTCAGATGCAGGTAACAACATAAGAAAGCGTTCGAGCCATTGGTCGAACGCCCTACGAATGGTTTCGGGTTGTTGTTCTATGACTTCCGAACTCATCCAGAAATCCTCAATCTGGTATATGGTAAATCGCGAATAGAAATACCTAGCGCCTTCTATTCGCGATCTACTATTTACTATTAACGGCTGTTAGGCCGCCGCCTGTTGCTGCTGGTTGCTCTCAATTGCGTTCTTCGCCTGTCCGGCCAGTTCCGCAAAAGCTTCCGGCGAGTTGGCGGCGAGATCGGCTAAGACCTTGCGGTCGAGTTCGATTCCGGCAACTTTCAAGCCGTGCATGAACTGTGAATAGTTCATGCCGTTCAAGCGCGCGGCTGCGCCGATGCGCACGATCCACAGGCTGCGGAAGTCGCGCTTCTTCAACTTGCGTCCGGTATATGCGAAATTCAGCGCGCGGTCTACCGCCTCACTAGCGTAGCGATAAAGTTTCGACTTGTTGCCGCGATATCCCTTCGCCAGTTTAAGTATCTTCTTGCGCTTTTCCGTGCGCTTATTTCCACGTTTTGCCCTCGGCATATTATTTCCCTCCTAAAAATTCAGTGACCGGTGACAGGCGACGGGTGACGAGTCAAAGACAAGTTTGCGCTTGTCGCTCGTCACTTATCACCCCTCACTCTCTTACCCTCTACCGTAAGGCAGCATGTCCTTGAAGCGCTGCTCGTCGGCCTCCGACACGAGCGTATCAATGTCGAGATGGCGTTTACGTTTCTGCGTCTTGCTGGTCAGAATGTGGCGCGCGTGCGAGTGGCCGCGTTTGAACTTGCCGGACGCCGTAGTGCGGACGCGTTTGGCCGCCCCCTTGTGTGTTTTGAGTTTCGGCATAATAACAACTGCTCCTTCTGTTACAAAAATATCTTACTAGGCCGGCGCATCGCCGCCGCCGTCAACTTTAGTCCCGGTCGCTATCGGCAAAGCCTGCGCGGCTGGTTTCGCGCTACTGCTGCCGCCGCCTTCCGGCTTCGCGCCGCCGCCACCGCCGCCGCCCGCGCTCTTCTGCTTCTTGGGCGTGAAGATGAAGAACATCTGGTTGCCCTCCATGCGCGGGCGCGATTCGACTTCGCCAAACTCGGCAAGGTCTTTCTCCAGGCGTTGCAGCAACTCCGCGCCGAGTTCGCGGTGCTTAATCTCGCGCCCGCGAAAGAAGATCGTCGCCTTCACTTTGTCGCCGTCCGTCAACCACTCGCGCGCGTGCTTCATCTTGAAGTTATAGTCGTGGTCGTCCGTGCCCGGCCGGAACTTCACTTCCTTGACCGTGATCGTGACCTGCTTCTTCTTCGCCTCTTTCTGCTTCTTGCTGTTCTCATACTGGAACTTGCCGAAGTCGATGATGCGACAGACGGGCGGGTCGGCGGTGGCCGCCACCTCGACCAGATCGAGTCCCTTATCGCGCGCCATGCGGATGGCGTCGCGCGTGTTCAAGATGCCGAGTTGCTCGCCATCGTCGCCGATGACGCGCACTTCGGGCACGCGTATGCGGTCGTTGATGCGCGCAGAGGGTGTCCGGCGTGTGTCAGGGCGCTGTCCGCGCCCGCGAAAACTTGGTGAGATTGCTACACCTCCTGAGTTAGAAGTTTCAAGTCGCAGGTTGCAGGCATCGAGTCTGAATTTCTTAAACTTGAAACCCGCAACCTGCGACTTGAAACCTATGTGTTCGTCAAAGCACGCGAGGCGACGAGGCCGCGCGCCATCCGTTTGAATTCTTCCGTCGGCATCGAGCCGAGATCGCCCTGCGCGCGCTCGCGCACGGCCACATTTCCCTGCTCCATCTCGCGGTCGCCGAGCACGAGCATGAACGGCACTTTTTGCAACTGCGCGTCGCGTATCTTCGCGCCGACCTTCTCGCTCCGCGTGTGCACTTCGACGCGCCAGCCCGCCCCGCGCAACTCACGCGCGACCGATTCGGCATACTCGTTGATGCGATCCGTAATCGGCAACACGGCTACTTGCAGCGGCGCGAGCCAGAGCGGAAACGCGCCCGCGTAGTGTTCGATGAGGACGCCGAAGAATCGTTCGATTGAGCCGAACAGCGC
>DASQDV010000700.1:0-2072 GCA_035633995.1 Pyrinomonadaceae bacterium
GACGGCGCACTCGAAGACCTCGAAGCCAAGCGCCGTTATCTCAAGCGGGTGGTGGCCGTGCTGCTCGAACAGGAGCCTTACTGGAGTCAGGTGTTCTGGGATTACAAGACGGAGCGCGCCGAGGCCGAAGCCGAGTTCGAATCGTGGGCGGCGGAACTCTCCGCAAGCACCGCGACCGAGAGCGAAGAGATGGGCGCGACCATTGACGGAGCCTATCGCGTGTCGCACGAAAAAGATTACGTCGCCGTGACTATCATCCTGAACCTGAGCGAGCCGTACCCGCCCGCCGAAATTGACGACGAATCGCTCTACTGGCAGACCGCGACGGTCGGCAAACTCGTGCGCGGGCTGTTGCTCGTTAACCCCGAGACGATCCTCGCCGACGGCGTCTTCGTCATCCCCGGCAGCAGCGAAGACGGCCTCTCGGACGAAGACCTGCTGACCGGCGGGTGGAGCTACCTGCGCGTGCTACCCTAGCGCGGCGCGGGGGAAGGAATTTTTTGAACTCTCTCGAAGCGCCACCAACATTAGCTGTTGGACAGTGAACTTTGGACAGTGAACTGCGGCCTTCTATTTCGACAACCTGCGGTACCCAAATATTCCGGTCGCGCCCGTGCCCGACCGCGACGGAGACAAACATGCTTCTTCAGACAATGCCCCTGACCCAGGCGATTGCGCACGTCGCCATTTACACCGTCATCGGACTGGCGCTCTTCGGACTCGCCTTCTTCATCATGGGCAAGGCCACGCCGTTCTCCCTGCGCAAGGAGATCGAAGAAGATCAAAACGTCGCGCTCGCCGTCGTCATCGCGTCCGTCATCATCGGCATCGCCATGATCATCGTGGCCGCCATCACGGGATAAAACCCCTCGAACGGAAACAGCAGTCCGGCACCTTGCGCCCCTTGCTCTTTTGCGCGCACGCGGCATCGCCTCCTGCGCTTTCCGCTCGGAAGACTTCCCTCAACTCTACGCGGGATAACCTCGCACATCTTTTCAGAGTTCGCCCTCACGCCAACATTTTCGGCTAGTCGCCTTCGACGGGCGCGCCGGACTCTTTCCACGCTGTCCAGCCGCCGTCCATGGAGTAGACGTTTGTGTAGCCGAGACGTTGGAGGTTGTCGCAGGCGAGGGCGGAGCGGTAGCCGCCGCCGCAGTAGAGGATGAGTTCGGTCTGTTTGTCGGGGATGGCCGCTTCGATGTCGCGTTCGATGATGCCGCGTCCGAGATGCGTGGCGCGGGCGGCGTGCCCGGCCTGCCATTCGTTGTCTTCGCGCACGTCTATCAGGCGCGCCCCGGGGTTGGCTTCCAAATGCTGGCGCGCCTGTTCGACGTTGAGTTCGCGGATGCGTGTTTTGGCGTCCGCTGCGAGTTGTTCGAAGCCCGGTGAGTGTTTCATGTTGTGTTTGGTTTCTCCCGTCGCTGGATGAAAAAGACGGGAGGCATTATAATCTTCATTTGAAACAGCTACCCACAAAATTAAGTGCCTATTTCGAGGCGGCGGCGCGCGGGAAATTCCTGACGCGCGGTGCGGTGCCGCCTCCACTTTCGAGAGGACGAAAACGTTTTGGCGACAGAACAATTTGACGTGACGGTGATCGGCGCAGGCCCCGGCGGTTACGTGGCCGCGATACGCGGGGCGCAACTCGGCTTGAAGGTCGCGCTCGTGGAGAAAGAGAAGCGTCTGGGCGGGACGTGCGGACTGCGCGGCTGCATCCCGACGAAGGCGCTTTTGATGTCGGCGCACAACTACGAACTCGCGCAGCATCTCTCGGATCATGGCGTGCAGGTTTCGGAAGTCAAACTCGCCTTCGACGCCGTGCAAAAGCGCAAGGACAAGATCGTTAATAAGAACGCGGCGGGCGTCTCCTACCTGATGAAGAAGAACAAGGTGACGGTCTTCAACGGGACAGGCAAACTCGCGCTGCCCGGCAAGGTCGAGGTGACGACTGCTGACGGCCAACAGCAGACCATCGAGACGAAGAACATCATCATCGCGACGGGTTCGGTCGTGCGCCCGATTCCCGGTTTCGAGACGGACGGCGAGCGCGTCGTCAACAGCGACCACATATT
>DASQDV010000701.1:0-3583 GCA_035633995.1 Pyrinomonadaceae bacterium
GAGGAACGGCAACGAATGGTGTTGCTGCACGAACTGACGCACGTGACGAGGCGGGATTGCCTGACACAAATGCTGGCGCAGATGGCGTGCGCCTTCTACTGGTTCAACCCGTTCGTGTGGATCGCCGCACGCCGGCTGCGCATCGAACGCGAGCAGGCCTGTGACGATTACGTGTTAAGCATCGGCACGAAGCCTTCGGATTACGCGAACCACTTGTTGGAGATCGCGCGCTCGATGCAGGAGCGCCCCGTCTTCGAGTGGTCGCAGACAACCAGCGTCGCTATGGCGAGGCGTTCACAGTTGGAAGGGCGTCTGCTGGCGATTCTTAGTAAAGAGAACGAACGCGGCGCGGTGCCGCGCGCCACGCTCCTCGGCTTCGTGGCGTTAATCTGCGTGATGCTCCTGTCGCTGGCGGCCATCCGCCCGACAGTTATTCGCGCGCACAACCCGCACACTTTCAACGCTGCCTCGAACGATTACAAAGACGACAGGGACAGAGACTTCGCGGCTTCGTCCCCGTCAGCCGTTGCGACGCGGGGAAGCGACGAGACGGATCAAGATGCGGAGTCGCGCGCGGCAGGCGTCGGCGACGTGGGTACAGATGCTCCAGCCGGTAGCAGGCAGGCAGAGGCTCTGAACAACGGGCGCGTCGAAAGCGAAGCCGGGCAAAACCTCGCGGGGAATGTTGAAGGTGTTGCCGGACAGCAGATTGCCGAGGCCGCCGCCACCGCCGTAGAGCCGAGCGCAACAGTCGCCCGGATGCCGGAGGGCAAACCCCAGCCCGGTCAGGAAGCGAATACTTTTATCAATGCGGGGTATCAACAGGATCGCAGTTCTCAAACTCAAGCGGGGCGTGGAAGTTTTATAGACGAAATGAGTTCAGCCGGTTATCCGAATCTGTCGGTTGACGAACTCATCAGATTGAAGACGGCGGGCGTCACTCCGGCTTACGTGAGAAGTTTGCGCGCGCTGGGCTTTAACAACCTGACGCCGAAAGAACTCACCGAGTTGTCGATTCACGGCGTCACGGCGGCCTACATCGAGGCGCTGCGGGCGGCAGGTTACAACGTCCTGACCGCGAAAGAACTAACCTCTTTCCGCATCTACGGCGTGACGCCCGACTACATCAAGACGCTGCGCGACGCGGGGCACGACAAACTGACCGCGAAACAACTGGTCGAGTTCAGGATTTATCAGGTTACGCCCGCGTTCATCAGCGGAATTCGCGCGGCGGGCTACGGCAATTTGTCGCCGAAAGAACTCGTCTCTTTGCGCATCTACGCCATCACGCCCGAATTTATACGCACGGCGCGGGGTCGCCTGGGAGAGTTGACCATCAAGCAACTCATCTCTCTCAAGAACATGCGCATTCTCGAAGACGAGAAGGACAAAGAGAAGGATAAAGAGAAGGACAAAGGATAAGAACCCGGATCGAAGGAGTTTAATTATGAAGAAAGCTTTCGCATGCGCCGATATGTTTCGCGCACTCAAACGGCAATCACTCTGCCGTTCCGTCTCGCTGCCGCTCATCACCTTTCTCGTTTTTTCATCTCTCGCCGTCGTCACGGCGTGCGCCGCAAACTTTATCGGCGCACGCGGTGCGATGCAGAATTCGATTTCGGGGGAATGGCTGGCCGAGTTCAATCGCGATAATGCCGACAAGGTTCAATTCAACATTATCCGCCGGTCGGCGGGTGGCGGCCAGCACAACTCAAGCAACGGCATCGCGCTCGGCGAACTGCAAGGGCTGACGCGCCAGCAGGCCTTCGGCGCGAGGACGGACGTTAATTTCCGTCTGGTACGCGAAGCCGGAACCTTCCTCTGTGAAGGCACTTTTCGTGAAGGCAAGGGTGCCGGGCATTGGACTTTAACGCCGAACCAAAGTTTCATTTCGGCGATGCGGAGCCGGGGCTACGACGGGCTGAGCGAAGACGACCTGTTCTCCGCCGCGCTGTTCGACATCAACATTAAAACCATCGAAGACTTGAAAGCCGCAGGCTACGACCGTCTCACGTTCAAAGAACTGGTCGAGGCGAGCATTTTTAACGTGACCGGCGACTTCGCGCGCGAGATGAAATCCGCCGGGTTCGATAATTTGACGATCAAGCAACTGGTCGAAGCGCGCATTTTTAAGATCGACGGCCAGTATGCGAAGGAAGTGGAGGCGATGGGCTTCGGGCGTCAGCCGTTGAAGACGCTGGTGGAGACGCGCATCTTTAAGATCACGCCGGAGTTCATACGCGAAATGCGCTCGATGGGCTTTGAGAATCTAACGCTGAAACAACTGACGGAGATGAGCATTCACAAAGTGACGCCGGACTTCGTGAACGGCATCAAGTCCGAAGGCTACGCTTCCGTCTCGCCGCGCGAAGCGGTGAACCTGAAAATTCACGGGGTCGATCAGGATTTCATCAGGCGCGTGAGGGCGAAGGGCTTTAACAACCTCACGCTGAACAAGCTGGTCGAGCTACGGATTCACGGCATCATCGAATAATTGTCGAGTCAAAGTAAACGGTAAAGAAACGGGAGTTGGTTTATGAAAATGTCCCAGACAGCACTGTGTCACTTCCTGACTAAAAAGCTAACGCGCATTTCGGCGCTGACCTGCGCCGGGCTGCTCGCCTTCTCGGCCTCCGTACTCGTCGGCGCTCAGAGCGACGGCAACAGCGACAGCCCGCGCGCCGTGCAGGCGCAAAACACGATCACCGGACAATGGACGGCGGAGGTGAATCGTTCCAAGCCCGACGAAATACAGATCACCTACCACCGTCGCTCGGAGACGGGCGGCTTCAGCATGTCGGGCGCGCGAGTCGCGCTCGGCGAACTGCAAGGCTTAACTTCGGAAGCCGTGTTTTCGTCGCGGGCGAACGTTAATTTCAACGTCTTGCGTCCGGCCGGAACGTTCGCCTGCGAAGGATACTTTCGCGAAGGCAGGGGCGCGGGCTTCTGGACGTTTACGCCGAGCCGGAGTTTCCTCTCCGAGATGCGCGCTCGCGGTTACAACGACCTGACAGACGAGGACATGCTCCGGGCGGCTCTGCATAACCTGACGACAAACTTTATCGAAGATTTGAGATCGGTGGGCTACGACCGCCTTGAGTTCAAACAGTTGATGCGCGCGAGCAGTCATGGCGTGACGCTCGCCTTCATCCGCGAGATGCAATCCGCCGGTTATCAGGGCTTGTCAATAGAAGAACTCGTGCGCGCGCGCAACCACAATATTAACGGTCAATACGTCAAAGAAGTGCGGGCGATGGGGTTCGATAAACAACCGCTCGAAAAACTGGTGCGCCTGCGCAATCACAAGATCACGCAGGAATTTATCAACCACATGCGCTCAGCAGGGTTCGACGGCCTTTCCATCGAAGAGTTAATCAGGCTCAGGAACCACCGGATCACGCCCGAATTCGTCAACGGGTTGAAGGCCGAAGGCTATCCCGACATCCCCGTGGAGACGGCCATCCGGCTCAAGAATCACGACATTGACGGGGGCTACATCAAACGCGTGAAGGCGCGCGGCTTCAACGACCTGACTTTGGAGCAAATCATACGGCTCCGCAACCGCGACATCATCAAGTAACCT
>DASQDV010000702.1:0-2714 GCA_035633995.1 Pyrinomonadaceae bacterium
AACGCGCGTGAAGCGGCGCGAGCGCGAGCGCGATCATGATGGTCGAGCAGTTGGGGTTGGTGACGATGTAGCCGCGTTCGTAGCCGCGCGTGCGGCGCTGCGTTTCGATGAGCGCGAGATGTTCGGGATTGATCTCGGGGACCAGGAGCGGCACGTCTTCGTCCATGCGGAAGGCGGAAGAGTTGCTGATGACCGGGTAGCCCGCGCGCGCGAAAGCATCTTCCACCTCGCGCGCCATCTCGCCGGGCAGACTGGAAAAAACAAGATCGCAATCAAGCGGCGGGACGGGGCTGGAGACGACGAGCGAGGCCACGCGCGCGGGCATCTCGGACGCCAAACGCCACGAGCACGCCTGCGCGTAAGGTTTCCCCTGCGAGCGGTCTGACGCCGCGAGCGCAGTTACCTCAAATTGTGTGTGGCCTTCCAGCAGTTCGATGAAACGCTGCCCGACCGTGCCTGTCGCGCCCAGTATGCCGACGCGATATTTTTTGCTCATACAATTCCATAAAAGCGAGATGTTAGATGTCAGATGCTAGTGATAGACAAGAACTCGTTGAACTAACATCTAACATCTAATATCTGACATCTATTCTAACGCTTCTTTGATTCGTTTGACGCCTTCGGCGAGCGTCGCCGCGTCGGCGCAGAAGGAGAGCCGCAGGTAGCCTTCGCCCTCTGTGCCGAAGGCCGCGCCGGGCACGGTGATAACGCCGTGCGCGAGCAGGCGCTCGGCCACCTCCATCGAACCGCCGTGCCCGCTCACGTCCAGCATCAGGTAGAACGCGCCTTCGGGTGCGACGGCAGGCAAGTTCAACTCGCGCGCGATGAGCGACAACAGTTCGTCGCGGCGCGCGCGAAAGATGCGGCGCGTCTCGCGTCTCGCGTCTTCCGCTTCGTCCGTCCACGCGGCGAGCGCGGCCTTTTGCGAGACGGTCGAAGCGCATGTTGTGACATAGCCGTGCAGGACGAGCGCGCTCTTTATCACCTCCGCCGCGCCGCACATCCAACCCGCGCGCCAGCCCGTCATGCTCATCGATTTCGAGAGGCCGCCGACGACGATGGCGCGCGCGGCGCGAAACTCGGAGATTGACGCGGGGCGCTCGTCGCCGAAATAAATCTCACGGTAAATCTCGTCGCTGATGACATAGGCCGGATGATCACCGAGCGCATCGGCCATCGCCGCGAGGTCTTGCCGGGATAACGTGCGCCCCGTCGGGTTCGACGGGCTGATCAGGACGACGGCCTTCGTGCGGGGCGTCAGCCGTCGCCGGAAGTCTGCGGCGTCGAAGGCGAACGCGTCGCGCGCGGGCAGTTTGTAAAAGATTGGACGCCCGCCCGCCATACGCACGATGGTCGGGTAAGCGACGAAGCCCGGATCGGGCAACAGCACTTCGTCGCCTTCGTCCACGAGCGTCATCAGGGTGAGGTAGAGAGCCTCCTGCGAACCGGCGGTGATGATGACGTTGTCGGGCGAAGCGTTGAGTTGCGGGTAATCGGCGGCGACGAGCGTGCGCAAAGCGGGGAGACCGGCGTGCGTGGTGTAGCCGTTTTGTTCCTCTTGAATGACGCGCACGGCGGCGCGGCGGATAACGTCCGGCGTCGGGAGGTCTGGCTCGCCGAGTCCGAGATTGATGCTGCCGGGGCGTGCGCGGTCGAAGAGTTGACGGATCATGCTCTTCTCTATGCCGCGCAGGCGCGCCGCCGGTTGGAAGTCGCGCGCCGCGTCGCTTGCAGGCTCAAAGTTCAACGCAGGTAATCCTCCAACTGCACGGCGCGGTCGGTCTTCTCGTCGCGATACTTGACGATGACGGGCGCGTAGAGCGACAGCCCCCATTCGCGCCCGCGCTCGCTCGTGACGGCGCGCGAGCCGGGGACGACCACCGCGCCCGCCGGAATTTCGAGCGGCGCGTCGTCCGTGCGCCGGTAAATTTGTTCGCGCGGGAGATCGTAAACGGGCGTCGAGCCGGTCAGGATCGTGCCTGCCGCGAGCACGGCGCGCTCGCGCACAATCGTCCCTTCGTAGATGCCGCACCCGCCGCCGACGAGCACGTCGTCTTCGATAACAACGGGCGCTGCGCCGACGGGTTCGAGCACGCCGCCCACCTGCGCCGCCGCCGACAGGTGGTCGCGCCTACCCACTTGCGCACACGAGCCGACGAGCGCGTGGCTGTCAATCATCGTGCCTTCGTCAACATATGCGCCGACGTTGACGTACATCGGCGGCATGCAGACCACGCCCGCCGCGAGGTACGCGCCGTCGCGGACGCTCGAACCGCCGGGCACGAGCCGGACGTTGTCGCCCGCCGCGAATTTGTGAATCGGGTAAGTGTCTTTGTCGAAAAACTGGAACGAGCCGTCAACCGGAGACATGTCGCGGAGCGCGCCCATGCGAAAGCCCGCGAGGATGCCGCGCTTGACCCACGCGTTGACGCGCCACGAATTGTCTGCGGCTCGTTCAGCCGCGCGCGCCGCGCCGCTATTGAGAGCGCCTTTGAATTCGGCGAAGAGTGCGAAGTCCTCTTCCGTGTAGTCGCCCGCCGCTTTGGCCGCGAGCGTTTCGATGCGTTCGCGCAAAGTTATCATCAAGCGTTTCCTCTGGCCGTCTGCTCTGTGAGCAGTCCGAGTTCTTCCAACACCTCGCGCACGCGCGCGCGACTCTTCTCCTGAACGGGCACGAGCGGCAGGCGAAAGTTTTCCTCCAGCAAATTCATCAA
>DASQDV010000703.1:0-1661 GCA_035633995.1 Pyrinomonadaceae bacterium
TCTCGCCCCGTCGCCCGGTCGCAAGTCATCAACAGCCACCGCGCCAGCCGCCCGTCGAGCGGGTGCACCTTGTTACAGGCGGCGGTCTGCGCGATCTGGACGATGAAGGCTTGCGTGTAGCGCAGCAATAAATCCTGCAACTGCCCGCCCTGCTTGAACTCCCGCCGGAGCACGTCTGCGGACGCACGCACGGCGTCGCCCGGCTGTTGCACTACCGCTTCGTGCGGCGTGGTCACGCTGCCTAAGACGACGTTTATGCCGAACACGCCTTCGTTACCGACGAGGCCTACTTCGACGCCCCCGCCATCGGCAAAAGTAGCGACGACGGACACCGTCCCGCAGTTGGGGAAGTAGACGTGCGAGACCGGGTCTTGCGGGTAGTGGAGCACGTCGCCGCGCGACAGCGTGACGGGTTCCAGGTGGGGCGACAGGCGTTCGTATTCTTCCGGCGGTAGCCCGTTGAGTATCCGGTTGGCGTTCGGCGGGCTGTTCGCTGATAGCGCAGGCATGAGCAAGCTCCTTATGTCTTGTGGCCGTTAGCAGTCGGCATAAGGATAGGTTGCAACGCTACATTTATGTCGAATGGTAATCTCTAACTACTTGAAGCAGTATAACATACGCGGGGGGAGGGGAGGGTACGCTAGTGTACTCAGTGCGGTGCAGTACACAAACTCTTCGACCGTATTGCTAGAATAGCCGGTTTAAAGACAAAATGTTCGCTCAGGGCAAAGGGACAAGCGCGATGAGTGGAGGGGAAAACCGCCGCACTATACTCCTGGTCGAAGAGGACGACGAGACGCGTCCCTTGTTGAAAAAGAATCTGCAAAACGACGGCTACCGCTTGTTGCTGGCGCTCGACGAAGAGGATGCTTTCGACAGGGTGGGCGGCGGGGGCGCGGCGGCGGACTTAGTGCTCATCAACCTCGTCGGCAAAGCACCGGAAGCCGCGCTGGACGCGGGGCGCAGGATACGCGCGCACGCGAAATACGACGGGCACACGCCGCTCGTCGTGATGGCGGAGAAGTACGGCAAGGAATTGGAAGGCACGGACGTGAACGTCGGCGGCAACGACTGGATCACCTACCCGGAAGACCATGACCAACTGCGGAATCTACTCGCCCGCCTGCTCAACCAACCGGCAAATCAGGACACTACCAGATAAGAAGATTCAGGTTAATCATCCTGCTTTTCAATCCGCACTCCGCAATCCGTTCATCCGTTCATCCGGCGGCGTGGCTCTCGCTCTTTTGCGCGTCGGCAAAGCGCGCGAGCAGTTGGCGCAGTTCCTGCGAGTTCGACAGGCAGTATTTGGCGCGCGTGCGGCGGTCGCCGATGTGAATTGTCCAGGCGTCTTCGGTGAGGCGCGCGAAGAGGTCTTCGTCGGTGCGGTCGTCGCCCGCCGCGAGGCAGAACCCGGCGTGCGGGGCGGCCTCCGTCAAACGCGCCAGCACTTCGCCCTTGTTCGCCCAGCCGGGTTTCACTTCCACGATCTTGTTGCCGCGAAAGGCGCGCAGTTCCGTGTCGGCGAGCATCTGTTCGAGGTTGGAGACGAGTTCGTTGGCGAGCCATTCGCCGAATTCGGGGTCGGCCATGCGGTAGTGCCAGACGAGCGAAAACTCCTTTTCCTCGATGAGACTGCCGGGCGTGCGATCCATGAAGTG
>DASQDV010000704.1:0-2462 GCA_035633995.1 Pyrinomonadaceae bacterium
GCGTCGGCACGGATCAGACGACCATCAGCGCCGACGTGCTCTCCGAGTACGGGCCGCAACTCGTCTCGCTCATCGCCGATGTGGTGCAGCGCCCACAGCTTCCCGCCGCCGAGTTGGAACGCCTGAAGAACAACCGCATCCGCAACCTCTCGATTTCGCGCTCGCAGCCGGGTTCGCTCGCGGCAGAACGCTTCAGCAAAGTTCTCTACGGCGAACACCCTTACGGGCGCTACTTCCCATCCGATGAGATGATGAAGGGCTACACCATCAATGATGTGCAGAAGTTCTACAAGGAGAACTTCGGCGCGGCGCGCACGCGCATCTACGTCGCCGGGCGCTTCGACACCGCCGCCATGCGACGCGCCATCACGCAGGCCTTCGGCTCCTGGGAGCGCGGCGCGGGAGTTTACGAAAACATTCCGAAGCCCGTTTCCGCGCGCAAGATATATTTGATTGATCGTCCGGGCGCGCCGCAGTCCACGCTCTACCTCGGCCTGCCCATCATCGATCCGAGCCAGAAGGATTACGTTGCGATGATCGTGACCAACGCCCTGCTCGGCGGCTCGTTTGCCTCGCGCATCACCTCGAACATACGCGAGCAGAAGGGCTACACCTATTCGCCCAACAGTTCGATCTCGACGCACTACCGGGATGCCTACTGGGTACAGGTTGCCGACGTGACGACCGCTGTGACCGGCCCTTCGCTCAAAGAAATTTTCTCCGAGATCGAGCGGCTGCAAAAAGAACCTCCGCCCGAAGCCGAGTTGCAGGGCATCAAGAATTATCTGGCGGGCGTCTTCACCATCCAGAACTCCTCGCGCCAGGGCATCATCAGCCAACTCGCTTTCCTCGACCTGCACAAACTTCCCGAAACCTACCTGACCAACTACGTGCAGAACGTCCTCGCCGTCAAGCCGCAGGAAGTGCAGCGCATCGCGCGCGAGTACCTCCGCAGCGAACGCATGGCAATCGTCGTCGTCGGCGACAAGTCGCAAGTCACAAACCAACTGACAGAGTACGGCGAAGTCATTAATTGAACCGGGGCGGGACAAATAACTCGACGCGGACACACCAAAAAGGGAACGGCCACCCGCTCGACGGGTGGCCGTTCCTTTTTCATAGCGCTAACGGGGATCGAACCCGTACTCTCTGCCTTGAGAGGGCAGCGTGTTAACCAATTACACCATAGCGCCTCGATGAGCCGGTCAAAAACTTGGTGATTTTGACTCGCGGGATTATAGCCTAGCGTTCCGGCGGCGTCCACCGCGCTCGACTCCCTAAGCGCGTGCGCGGGGCGGGTGTTATTATACTTTCGCGCTGGAGAAGCCAGAGACGGCGGGCGTTCGGGCGCGTGCGCGAGTGCGTGCCGCTTGAGACGTGCCGGACGATTGGCGGCCTCGATCAGCGTCTCTCCCGGGCGACAATATTTCAGGGGTTCATTCATAGACGAACTTATGCAGGATATTTCCCTCGACAGCGGTAGGGGTGCGCGGGATGCGACGACCGGCGCGGGCGCGGATTTCAAACTCGGCATCGCGGATTTCACCTACGGCGACCTCTACCGACCGCAGCGCCTCGGCCGGTTGACCGCAATTTTTTACGCCGAACTCTACGAAGCCGACCCGGCGCTGCACGATGCTCTGACGAGTTATACGAAGGCGCGCGGCGCGACTTTGAAGGGCACGAAGGCCGAGTCCGATTTGCTCATCGCCGCCGCGCCGCACCTGTCGCGTTTCGTCGCGCGGCTGTTCGGCGTCGAGCGCGAACGCGCGGCGCACATGGAACGCATCAAAGCGCAAGACGCCGTCTTCGCGTTCAAGAACTTCATCATGCGGCGTGCTGTGAAGCGCGTCCCGCCGGAAAAGGCTCTCACCGTTGACGCACAGGCGACCGACGCAGCGCTCGATGGTTTGCGCCGCGCAGTCTTCCCCGACACGCAAGCGGACGATGCGGAACTCGCCGTCGCGCGCATGACCGTGCGCCTGCTCGCGTGGGAGGAGCATCTGTCGAAGCCGGAAGCGGCTGAGGAAGACGGCGGCGGCGAAGTCCGGCGCGAGATGGACGAGGCGTATGCGCGCGCGGCGCGGACGGAGGCGCAAACCCGGCTGAAGCAATTTGAGATTGACGCGGGCGGCACGGAGGCGACGGACGAGCGCGCGGCGTTCGTCAAGGCGGCGCTTCGCCTCATAGAGACCTGGGCGTCGGTGCATGCGACGCAGGAAGCGGCGAAGTCGCGCGTCAGGGGTTGGGTCAGTTTTCGCGTGCCGCACCCGTTGAACTACGAGCACCTCGTTCAGCTTGAACGCCCGGATGCGGAGTTACCCGAACGCATGCGCGGCCTCGAACAGAACCTGCGCCGCCGCGACGGCTTCGGGTTGACCGATCAGCGTGCGACGCGCCGTGAAGTGTTGGACGAAGTCCACTACTGTCTCTACTGTCACGAACGCGACAAGGACTCCTGC
>DASQDV010000705.1:0-7388 GCA_035633995.1 Pyrinomonadaceae bacterium
TTCAGGAGTTGCGCGTTCGGGGCGATTCCGGTGTAGGCGCCCTGCGCGACCTGGCCATTGCCTGCGGCGGCGGAGGCGACGTGCGTGCCATGCCCGTAAACGTCGTCGGTGCGGTCTTCGCCCGTGAAGTCGTGGCTCAGCGAGATGCGGCTCAGGCCGAGCGAGTCTCTGAACGAGACGTGGTTCGAGTCGATGCCGGAATCCAAAACGGCGATGCCGATGTTCGAGCCGTCGAGCGTCGTCGTGGTCGTCAACAGGCCGAGCAGGCCGGAAGTCGTTTGCTGGCGAACGTCGTCCGCGCCCGTCGTGGTCGTGACGTGACCGGCGGGCGCAATCTGTCGGTCGAGCGACACGTAGCGCACCTCTTTGCTTTCGGCCAACGCTTCCGCGCCGCGCAGGGACAGGCTGAGCACGCGCGCGTTCAACTTCTGAATTTGTTTGAGCACGACGACGCCCGGATTCGCTAGCAGCGAATCGTGCGGTCGCACGCGAGCGTCGTCTGTGAATTGCACGATGACTTTAACGCGCGCCCCGTGTTGCCCCGTGCGGAGCGCGGCGCGCAGGTCGGGCGAGATTTTATCGACGGGCGTAGCCGAAAAAGGCCGTGCGCCGGGCTTTGCGTGCGAGAGCAGACCGGCGCACGGCGAAAACAGGAGCGCGAGCAGCGCGAGCCACGCGGAAACCGTGCGGTATTGCTTAACGATTGTCACCTGGCTCCTCCTCACTGGCGTGTCCTGTACGATTGTCGGGTGCGTGGGTTTTCTAAGGCTCGGAATACCCTCTGTGTCTGGCCTCTCCTGTGGCAATAGTCGTACCTCACGCCGCGCACCCTTTTGACGCAGAACGAAACACCCACGCTTCGTCTGAAATGAGTTAAAGGAGTTGATGAACCGGCAAGCGATGCGCGCTCACGCGGCGCTCGTATGTAACTGATAACGAAGAAGAAGCGGCGGGCGCGTGTCGTGCGTGTGAAACGCGGCGCAATGCTCTTTAGTCGCTCGCCGGGAAAGCGTTCTTGAATCAATTCATTACACGCGGAATGAGGCGGGCAAAACGGCCAGACGCAAAACACGGCGTCGGCTGAAATTGTGCTGCGGCGATTTGCAGCGCGCCGCCAAATTCTTTGTTTGGCGAAACTTGCTGCGCGCGTGAACGGGCGCGCTCGTCCGAGATTCGCTTGAGAAGCGACGCAGAATTGGTAAAGAAGTTTAGAGACGAAGGTTGCGGCCTCCGAGTTATGTCAGAGCATTAACTCTTCGCGGGCGTCGGGAATTTCTCGCAGAGCTTCGAGGCTTCGGGCTGCGCGAGCCGTGCGGTCGCGCGCAAAGACTTGGCACGCCCCTTGCGATACGGCCTGTCGTGTACCCTCCCCGTTGAATAGATTTAGTTCGACTCGATCACTTTTGAACAGGCAGGAAAATTTTTTGCCGCAGAACGTCGCCAGCTTTCGATGCGGCGAATCTTGCGGGAGGGCGGTAGTTTCTCTTCGAAAGGGAGCGGCCATGTCCAAACAAAGAGGCAGCAAAACGCGTCTGCTCATCGCCGACGACGAGCCGGAGATCAGGAACATTCTGGAAGAGTTCTTGTGTGCGCACTACGACTGCCGCACGGTCGGTTCAGCCGAAGAGGCGCTCGCGCTGCTGCGCGCAGAGAAGTTCGATCTCATCATCAGCGACATCCAGATGGAGGGCATGAGCGGCCTTGAGATGATTCCGCACGTGCGCGCCCTCGCGCCCGAAACCGTCATCATCATGATCAGCGGCGCGCAGACCATCGAGTGCGCCATCGAAGCGTTGCGCGCGGGGGCATTCGATTACGTGACGAAGCCTTTCGATCTGCGCCACGTCGAAGTGGCCGTCGAGCGCGCGCGCGAGCATCGCGAACTACTGCGCAGCAAACGCCGCTACGAAACGTTCCTCGAAGAGTCAATCAAACTGCGGACGAAGGAACTCGGGCAAGCCCTCGCCTCGCTCGAAGATGCCTACCGCACGACTTTGAAGGCGCTGGCCGCCGCGCTTGAGACCCGCGACACCGACACGCACGGCCATTCGGAGCGCGTCGTCAGTTTCAGCCTGCGCCTGGGGCGCGAACTCAATTTGAACGAGAAGCAACTGCGCGCCTTGGAATTCGGCGCGCTCCTGCACGACATCGGCAAGATCGGCATCCCCGACATGATCCTGCGCAAGCCCGCCGCGCTTACCGAAGATGAATGGGCGACGATGCGGCAGCACCCGGCGCTCGGCCAGCAGATTTTGCGCGGCATCAGTTTTCTGGAAGGCGCGGCGCGCGTCGTCGGCCAGCACCACGAGAAGTGGGACGGGACGGGCTACCCGCAGGGTTTGCGCGGCGATGAGATCGATCTCAACGCGCGCATCTTCGCCGTCGCAGATGCCTTCGACGCGATGGTCAGCCACCGCGTCTACCGCGCCGGAAAGCCTTACGAAGCGGCGGCGGCGGAGTTGGAGCGACACGCGGGCAGGCAGTTCGACCCGGTCATCGTCGCGGCCTTTCTGCGCATCCCCCCTGCGGAGTGGGAGGAACTGCGCGCGCTCTCCCTGCGCCACAGGTCGGAGCGCATCGCCGACGCCCTGACGGATAAGCACACGTTTGCCGCCGCCGCCGCTACTACTGCTTCTTCCGCCTCTTCGACTTCCTCCTTTGTCGGCAAGCCGGGCGCGCCGCCAGCCTCCAAGTCGAGCCGCATCATCCATCGTCCCGTCGAGGTGCGGACGCTGCGGCGCAGGCTGCGGCATCCCTAGACGCCGCGAGCGACAAAACTTTCAGGCCACACACCAACAGGCTCAGGGCGCACGTCTTCGGACGCGCGCCCTGAGCTTTTTTGGCCTCGGCGGGCAATTCAACCCACCTCTCGTGCGCCATAACCGCGACGCGTGTGATAGCATCTTTCTCAAGGTCAAATTCCGCCGCCTCAGGCACGGACGCATACGCCTGTAGAAATTAAGTTACAAAGCGCGAGCGGCAATTTCGGGGTGGGACTGTCCGACGAGTTGAACCGACGAACGCGGGAGTTGCAAGCGACAGATGAGACGGGAGCTTTCCCCTGAACACGACAAGGCCGGGCGCGCGTGGATTCCGTATTTCGTGCTTGCGGTGACGCTGCTTCTGACGGCGGCGGCGGCCTACTCCGTCGCGCAGAAGGCCGAGGCGAAAGCCCGCATGCAATTTGAAGGCGCGGTGCGCGAGACGCGCGGCGACATCAAGTACCGGCTCGACAACTACATCTCCCTGCTCAACTCCGCGAGCGGCCTCTTCGCCGCCAGCGACGAAGTCACCTGGCAAGACTTTCACGACTACGCCGAACACCTCCAACTGCGCGAGCAGTATCGCGGCGTGCAGGGCATCGGCTTCTCCGCCCGCGTCGCGCCGGAGAAAGTGGACGCGCTCGTCTCGGAGATGCGCGCTCAGGGCGCGCGCGACTTCGCTATCTCTCCCGCCGCGCCGCCGCGCGACGAATACCACGCCATCGTCTATCTCGAACCACAAGACCGGCGCAACATTGCCGCCGCCGGTTACGACATGTTCACCGAGCCGGTGCGCCGCGCGGCGATGGAGCGTGCGCGCGACACGGGCGCACCCGCCGCCTCCGGGCGCGTCACTTTGAGGCAGGAAACTGACGAAGACAGGCAGGCGGGCTTTCTCGTCTACGTCCCCGTCTATCGTCGCGGCATGGCGGCGACGACGACCGACGAACGCCGCGCCGCCCTGCAAGGCTTCATCTACAGTCCCTTCCGCGCAGACGATCTGCTCGAAGGAATCATCAACACCGAGCGCCCGGCTTACGTCAACTTCCGCGTCTACGACGGCGAGACGGAGAGCGCGGAGAATCTGTTGCACGACTCAACGCGCCGCTCCGCCGCCTCCGCCGCCACTGCTGCCACAGCGACGAACACATCGTCCGCGCCGCCGCACTTCACGAACACTTCCCAACTCGACATCGCGGGGCGGCGCTGGACGCTCGCCTTCGCCTCGCGCCCCGAACTCGACATCGAATCGGGCAGAGGCCAGGTTCCTTACATTTTGCTCGGCGGCCTGCTCGTCAGTTTCGTGCTGTTCGCACTGACGCGTGCGCAGGCTCGTGCACGCGCGGCTTCGGAACGCGCGGCTTCGGGTTTGCGCCAGTCCGAAGTTCGCTTCCGCACGCTCATCGAACAGTCGCCTCTGAGCACGCAGATTTTCTCGCCCGACGGGCGCACCGTTCAGGTCAACCGCGCGTGGGAACAACTCTGGGGCGTCACGCTCGAAACGCTCGGCGACTACAACATCCTGCACGACCCGCAACTCGTCGAGAAGGGCATCATGCCTTTCATCGAACAGGGTTTCGCCGGGACGCCGACAACCATTCCCCCCATCCTCTACGACCCGGAAGTGACCATTCCGCACATCACCGTCAACGAGAACCCGCAACGTTGGGTGCAGGCCATCATCTACCCGGTCAAGGACGTTGAAGGGAATGTCCGCGAAGTCGTCCTCGTCCACGAAGACATCACCGAGCGCAAGCGCGCCGAAGAGAGTTTGCGCTACCAGTTGAGTTTGACGAGCGCGATCACGAAAAACACTGCGGAAGGTCTCTGCCTGCTCGACGCCGAAGGCCGTCTCACGTTTATGAACCCGGCGGCGGAAGTCATGCTCGGCTGGAAGGAGGCCGAACTCAAGGGGCGCGTCCTCCACGATGCCGTGCATTACCTGAAACCCGACGGCACGCCCTTTCCGTTGTCCGAATGCCCGCTCCTCGAAGTGTTGAACTTGAAAGCGGCCATCACCAACCGCGAGGACATGTGGGTGCGCAGAGACGGGACGATGATCCCGATCTTCTGCTCGTGCGCGCCGATTGTCATTGACGGCAAGGTGACGGGCGCGGTGCTCGCCGCGCACGACATCACCGAGCGCAAGCGCACCGAGGCGAATCGCACACGCCGCGCGCGCCAGACGGCGCTGCGCGCCGACGTGAGCGTCACGCTGGCCGAGAACAAGACCCTGCCCGACATCTTGCAGCACTGCGTCGAGGCCATCGTGCGCCACCTCGACGCGGCCTACGCGCGCATCTGGACGAGCGACCCCGGCACCGGCGCACTCGAACTTCAAGCCGTCGCCGGCGGCATCGCGGGCGTGCAGGCGAGCGTGGCGCACGCTCCCATCGGACAGTACAAACTCGATCTCATCGCGGCCGAACGACGCCCGCACCTCACAAACGATGTCGCGGGCGACCCGCCGCCGAGCGACCCGGAGTGGGCGCGGCGCGAAAGCATCGTCGCTTTCGCCGGTTATCCTCTGCTCGTCGAAGAGCGTCTGGTCGGCGTGTTGACGATGTTCTCGCGCTCGCGCCTCGCGGAAGACACGCTCGACGCGCTCGCGTCCGTGTCCGACGCCATCGCGCAGGGCATCGAACGCAAACGGCTCGAAGAACAGTTGCGCCACCGCGCCGAACAACTCGCCGAAGCCAATCGCCTCAAAGACGAATTTCTCGCCACGCTCTCGCACGAGCTGCGTACGCCGCTGACCTCCATCCTCGGCTGGGCGAAGCTGATGCGCACCGAATCCTTCGACCCGCAGATGTCCGCCCGCGCGCTTGAGATCATCGAACGCAGCGCCGTCGCGCAGTCGCAACTCATCAACGATCTGCTCGACGTGTCGCGCATCATCACGGGGAAACTTCGCCTCGTCGCACAGCCCGTCGAACTCGCGCCCATCATCGCCGCCGCCGTCGATAGTTTGCGTCCCACCGCCGACGCGCGCGGCGTGCGCCTGGAGATGTTGCTCGACGCCGGGACGAACGGGCGGGTCAGCGGCGATGCCGACCGCTTGCAGCAAATCATCTGGAATCTACTGTCGAACGCCATCAAGTTTACGCCGAAGGCGGGGCGCGTCCGCGTGGGCTTGCGCCGCCACGACTCGCAGGCCGAGATCGTGGTGAGCGACACGGGGCAGGGCATCTCGCCGGAGTTCCTGCCCTACATCTTCGACCGCTTTCGCCAGGCCGACGGCTCGATCACGCGCGAGCACGGCGGACTCGGACTCGGACTCGCCATCGTCCGCCACCTCGTCGAACTGCACGGCGGCACGATCCGAGCCGAAAGCGACGGCCCCGAACAAGGCTCGACTTTTCGCGTCAGGCTTCCGCTCATGGCTCTGCGGGGCGGCGCAGACGGGCGCGGCGCGACGGGCGACGGCGTCGCCGCGAAGCAGCGCGGAAATTTACTCGCGGGGCTTCGCGTGCTCGTCGTTGACGACGACGAGGACACGCGCGCCCTGCTCGTGACAACGCTCGAACAGAGCGGCGCAGAGAGCGTCGCGTCGGCTGCGTCCGCCGCCGATGCGCTCTCGGCGCTCGGGCGCGAGACGCCCGACGTGCTCGTGTCGGACATCGGCATGCCGGGCGTTGACGGCTACGAACTGATTCAAAGGATTCGCGCGCTCCCGCCGGAAGCGGGCGGGCGCGTCCCCGCCGCCGCGCTCACCGCCTACGCCGCGCCCGACGACCGCCAGCGCGCCCTCGACGCGGGCTACGACCTGCACATCTCCAAACCCGTCGAACCGTCGGAACTGGCCGCCACAGTCGCCCGCCTCGCCGGACGCTGAAGCGGCGGCGCGCGAGCCATCCCGAAACAAACTGACAGTAATCAAAATTGCTGTTGACAGAAAAAAGTGTTGACAGAAATTTCGTTCCGGTTTATATATTACGGCGCGCTTCGTTCGAGCAGGTTTTGGCGAAGCGCGGCGACGAGAGATGGTTGAGAGTATGTTAATGATTCGGAGACAGAAAGAGACATTGAGCGGCGGCGAAGCGGCACCGGGGCGCGCGCTCGGCGATAGGCAGACGAATGGATGGGAAGCGCCACAGGAAACGTCGGCGGCTGCCCCCAATCGTCAAGTGCCCATGTGATTTTGCGGGAGCGGCCTCCCGCTCCCGAAATCTCGAACCGAAGGTTTAAGAGAAGCGTAAGGAGCGGGTCGGCTGGCGCAGGCAAAGCCGGTGTCCCGCTTTTTTTGTTGTCAATTCGTGTTTGAGGAGGTGCAGAGAAGATGGTTCACGTTCGTTTCGAAGGTCGTTCTTTTGATTACGCCGAGCGCGAGTTGCGCGTCGAAGCGTGCATGACAGATCGCGAGATCAAGTCGCGGCTCGCGGAGTTTCTCGACGCGAGCATGGACCGTTTCGAGGCTTACGTCGTCGAGCGCACGCAACTCGGCGATCTGATCATCCGCCCGGAGGCCGTCTACGGGTAACAGGAGCGGCGCGTCCCCGCGCCCTGACACGAGAAGCCTACACACACTACACCTATCAAGTGGGAGGAGGCGGGTTCGATTCCCGTCAGGAGCGTTTTGTGCTCCTGTAGCTCAGTGGCAGAGCGCCGATGTGAAAAACGCTTTTC
>DASQDV010000706.1:0-6964 GCA_035633995.1 Pyrinomonadaceae bacterium
GGGCAACTACTGCCTGATGGCCTCAGGCTCCTGGGGCAACGGCGGCAAGACGCCCGCCTTCCCGAACGGCATGCTGCGCATGTTCCACAACTGGATCGCGCCCGTTGAGGTCAGCACCTCCCGGAAGAACATCAGACTCAAACCCGCCGCCGAGGGCGGCACCATCGTTTTAATCAACAACCCGAAACGCATGTCGCCCAGACAGTATGTGTTTGCCGAGTATCGCCGCCGCAGGGGTCAGGACACGACTCTGCCTGACGAGGGCGTCGCCATCTACGTCGTGGACGAGAGCATTGATAACGTCAACGACGAACTGCGCCTCGCCATCGAACTGTTGCAGGCCGACGGGCGGCGCGACCTCGCCAAGATTTTCGGTCAGGGCAATCGCGGCGACTCGACTGACCTTTATCCGAGCGTTGTCAACGGCGTGACGATGAATTCGGTCGGCCAGAAAACCACTCCCCCACTCAACATCCCGCCGCCACCCACTTCGTCGGCTGCCAAGTGGACGGGCATCACCATCAAAGTCAAAGGCAAGCCCGGCGACCAGCACATGAGCATTGATGTCACGGTCGCCTGACGTATCACACTCCGGTTTACGACCAACCGGCGGGTGGGTTTTGCAAAACCCACCCGCCTTGTTATTCTGTTCGCCTGCCCCCGAACTTGCTGTCTTCGCTTCTCTTTTACGGAGGAGCGCCGCCCTCCCTCGAAAGGAGAGAGATGGAAATTCCCGAACGATACGGCGTCAGCGCCGCTCCGAACGCCTGCAAGGTGAAAGGCGAATTGCTGAGCAGGAAGACAGGGCCGGACGGTCAAAGCGAGATATGGAAGGTTAAAGTAGAAGCATCGGAAAATGTAGAGGAACTGCCGAACTTCGCCGAGAGCCGCGTGGGCGAGATCATCACCGTCATCATCCCGCCCGACACCGAGCACAAACTCGCGGAAGGCGACCGCTTGAAAGCTAAACTGGCCTTTGAAGGAAGCGAACACGGCGGCGAGTTCTTCTTGCAGGGCGGGCAGGTGCGCAAGTTATAACCTCGCGCACACGCAGCAAACGCTTTCGCGTTTCATGTCGGAGAGGTCAACCGAGTTTCGCCATGAGCGGCGGAATTTCCGAGAGCAGTTCGCGCGCGAGGAAGCCGAGAGACCCCATGCGCCGCGCCAGTTCGTCTCCCGCGCGCGCGTGCAGATAGACACCCCACACCGCTGCCTGAAAAGGGGTCGCGCCGCGCGCCGCCAGTCCCGCGACGACACCCGACAAGGTATCGCCCGACCCGGATGTCGCCAGCCCGACGTTGCCCGCGCGGTTGCAATAAACGTTACGGCTCGCAGGCGCGGCGATTAAAGTCTCGCGCCCTTTCAAAGCTACCACCGCGCCGAGCGTCGCCACCGCGTGCCGCGCCGTCTCCAAAGGTTTGGCTTCGACCTCCTGCTTGTCAACTCCCAACAAACCGGCCATCTCCCCGGCGTGCGGCGTGATGACGGCCCTGCCCTGCAAGCGCGCGAGACTCTGCGGCGTGAGTTTCAGATAGCTAAGCGCGCCCGCGTCGAGCACGAGCGTTGCGCCGCCGATGCGACGCACTAAATTTTTCATCAAACGCGCGGTCGCCGCCTCGTCAACCATGCCGGGGCCGACCAGAATCGCCTGCGCGCCCTCTATCTCTTCTTCGATCTGCTTGAGGCCGCCCGCCGCGATGCCGCCCGCCGCCGTCTCCGCAAGCCCGATCACGCGCGCCTCTGGCACGGCCATCGAGACGTGGATGGCGACGCTGCGGCAAGTTGCGATCTGCATCTTCCCCGCGCCCGCGCGCAAGGCCGCCGTCGCCGCCAGCACCACCGCGCCCGCGATCTCCGTCGAACCGCCGATGACGAGCACGCGCCCGCGCGCCTCTTTGTCATCGTCGTCGGCGGGCTGCGGCAGAGGCCATTCGCCGAGAAGTTTCGGGGTAATGACGAGGGATTGCGCGCCGGAAGTTTTGCGTCGTCGGTCGGGGCTGCTTTTTTCCTCTGCCATCTTCTTCTTTTCCGCGCGGCGGCACTCTACCGTCAGGCTTTACTTCGGCTTTACTTCGGCGCGACCGGCACGTCCTTCTCGGTCGTCACGGGTGCGCCTTCCTGTTCGAGCGGCGCGACGAAATTGTACTCGCGCAGGATGAGCTTGCCGTGCTTGCCGACGGACGGATCGTAAGCGTAAGAAGTGACGGAGCAGTTGGCTACGTCCGTGGCGCGGTCGATCTCAAGTATTTGCTCCTCCGTCATGCGCTCCAACAGGTAACGAAAGCAGAGCACGACGACCGAATGCGCGACGATGAGCACGCGCTCGCGCCTGTACTCGCGCGTCAGCGTGTCAATCACGTTGCGCAGGCGCAGGATCACGTCGCACCAGCTCTCGCCGCCCGGCGGGCGGTGATAGAACTTGCCAATCGCGCGCCGAAACTCCTGCTGCTCCGGATACTTCGCTTCGATGCCGAACTTCGTCAGGCGGTCGAGGATGCCGAACTCTTTTTCGCGCAGCCGCTCGTCTGCGATGAAGGTGATGTCGTCGCGCGCGATGCCTGCTGCGTCCAGCGCGATCTCGGCCGTGTGCATCGCGCGGATGTAGGGCGAGGTGAGCACGACCGACGGCCTGTCGTCGAGCGGCATCTTCCTGAACCAGTGGCCGAGCGCCGCTGCCTGCTCCTCGCCGCAATCGGACAAAGGCACGTCAACGTCGCGCCGCACGGCGATCTCTATTTCGTGCAGACCGGCGGCCTCCGCCTTATCGCGCGCCACGTTGCCCGCGCTCTCGCCGTGCCGCACGATCCACAACATGTCAGGCCACTTCTGTTTATCTTCCACTATAACCTCCGAAAGCAGGGCAAGGGGCAAGGGGTAAAGGTACGAAGCGAAATCCGATCTTTATCTGGTTATACCTTTTCCCTTGACCTCTTCCCCTTGACCCTGTCTAAGTTTTCGTCTCGTTGTTACGTTTAGCGGCTTCGTCGCCGAGCGCGGTCAGCCACGAAGGGGAGAGCGCCGATTGGCTCTCTCTTCCGAGCGCGCGTTTACGCCCGATGCCACCGGCGGCGGGCAGGAGGCGGTTGATCAAGCCCGACAAGTCCGCGCTCAGTTCGGGAAAGAGTTGATGAAATTTGATTGCCAGAACGGCTTGCACGGACAGGATCACTTCCGCATCCCCGCGCTTGCAGCCTGCGATGATCTGGCGCGCGGCGCGTTCGGCCTGCATCGAGGAGACGGGCAAAGAGTCGCTGATGCTGAACCAGGCGTACTCCGCGCGGTGTTGTCCTTTGAAAGTGGCGTTCGCAGGGCTGCCCGTGCGCATCAGGCCGGGGCAGACGGTCGTGACGACGATGCCGTCTTTCTGTAGTTCCGCGCGCAAGCCCTCGGAGAGTCCGACGAGCGCAAACTTGCTCGCGCTATAGGGCACGAGATGCGGGACGCCGATCTTGCCGCCGATGGACGAGATGTTGACGATGCGCCCGCCGCTGCCTTTCCTGCGCATCAAGGGCAGCACGGCCAGCGTCGTGTAGAGCGGCGCCCAGAAATGGACTTTCATCGCCTCTTCGTAATCCGCGAGCGTCATCACTTCGATGGGGCCGACCTGAATCACGCCCGCGTTATTGACGAGCACGTCAACGCCGCCGAAACGTTGCTCGGAGATTCGCACCCACTCCTCGACCTGCGCCCTCTCCGTCACGTCGCACGGGAAGGCCAGCACTTCGGCACCGCGCCGCGCCAGATCGAGGCGGGCGCGTTCCAACTCGCGCGGGTCGCGCGCGCAAATCGAAAGCCTCGCACCCGCGCGCGCCAACTCGCGCGCCAGCACCAACCCCAGCCCGCGCGAGCCGCCCGTAATCAGCACAGTCTTGCCGCCGAAATCAAACTCGCGCCGCTTCTTCAAAGCCGCACGCACGCCGAGCAGCGCGCCCACACCCGCGCCCGCCAGCAACAACGCGTCCGTTCTACCCTTCTTCATATTTCTTCCTATGACCGCAAGTAGCCAATGACAAAAGCTACCGCCAGTGTCAACAACACCCCCGGCAAGTTATAAATGGTGAACTGAATCTGCCTGTTCAGCAGAAGCGGAGCAACGAAATATTTAAAGGCACAGGCGGCAATCGCGCCGGTCATGACGGCGGCCATCGGAGAAATCCAGAAAGGCAGCACTGACAGACCCACGACTAAGATCAGAATAAAGAGTCCGTCCTCCACGATTTGGTTGCGCGCGGCCTTCTCCCTAATCGCTTTTTCATTCTGCATTTGGTCAACGCCTTTTCACGATGCCTTACTTAAACTCCGCCACGACCGGCGTGTGATCCGAAGGCCGCTCCCAGCCGCGCGGCTCTCTATCGATCCACGCGTTCGTGCAGCGCGCGGCCAGATTCTCCGACACCCAGATGTGATCGATACGCACGCCCGTGTTCTGTCGAAACGACCCGGCGCGATAATCCCACCACGAAAAATGGCCGCTCCCCGGCTCGTGCTGGCGGAAGGCGTCCGTGAAGCCCCATTCTTTGACGTGTGCGAGTGCGTCCTTTTCAGGTTTACTGAACAGGATGCGCCCGCGCCACAGTTGCGGGTCGTGCACGTCGCGGTCTTCGGGCGCGACGTTGAAGTCGCCGCAGAGCAGCACCTCGTCGTCCGTCCAGAATTCCTCGTCCAGGTAATCGCGCAACTGCTTCAACCACTCCAACTTGAAACGATACTTGTCCGTGCCGACCGACTGGCCGTTCGGCACATAGACGTTGACGATGCGCACGCCTTCCACTGTCGCCGCGAGCAGGCGCGCGTGCGACCCTTCCTCGTCACCGGGAAAGCCCCGCTCGACGTCCGTGATCGCAGAGCGCGCGACAATCCCGACGCCGTTATAAGTGCGCTGCCCGTAAACTTCGGCGCGATAGCCGAGTTCGGCGAAAGCTTCGCGCGGGAAACGCTCGTCCGTGCATTTCAATTCCTGCATGCACAAAACGTCCGGGCGCGCGCGCCGGAGCCATTGCAGGACGACGGGCAGGCGTGCCGTGACCGAGTTCACATTCCACGTTGCGATTTTCACGTTGCCCCATATTATATCGGCGCGCCCTGAAATTCCCACTGCCGACGATGCCGCTACATAAAACTATCGAAATAGAGTATATTTTTGCCCCTACGCAGTTTCAGCCTTAAATTTTGCAGACGGGTTGGGAACGCCGGCCAGCACTTTTCGCCGCCGGTGTCCGGGAGGAAAGTTTGGCAGCCGCCGCTTTTTACGATCTGGAAGGCACACTGGTCAGCACCAATCTCGTGCACACGCTCGGCTTCTACGCGCGCAATCAACAGGGCGTGCTGCGCTCTCTGCGCAAGACCGCGACGACAGTTTTGAGCATCCCGCTCTTCGCGGCGACCGACCAGTACAGCCGCAAAGTCTTCAACGACCTCTTCTTCAAACGCTACAAGGGCGAGACCGAAGACCGCCTGCGCTTCTTCGCCGAAGAACTTTTCGAGACCGTCCTCAAGCCCGCCGTCTTCCCCGGCGCGTTCGAGTTGATCGAAAAATCGCGCAGCCTCGGCCTCCGGCAAGTAGTCGTCACGGGCGCGCTCGATTTTTCCGTCGAACCTTTGATGAAGCATCTCGGCATCGAAACTTACGTCTCCAACCGGCTCGAATTCGTCAACGGCATCGCCACCGGGCGACTCCTGCCGCCCGTCTTAGCCGCCGCTACGAAAGCCAACTGGATCAGAAACTTCGCCGAGCAGGAAAACATCAACCTCAGCGAGTCTTACGCCTACACGGACAGCATGAGCGATCTTCCGATGCTCTCCATCGTCGGCCACCCGGCGGCGGTCAACCCCGACATGCGCCTGCGCCAGACCGCGCTGCATCACGACTGGCCGATTCTGAATCTGAAATGAGTTTCAAGTTTCAGGTTTCAGGTTGAACACCTCAAACCTCAGACCTGAAACTTGAAACCTGAAACCTGAAACTTATGGCCTTGCAACTCCGAAAAAAACTCCACGAGTCGGTCGTCTACATTGACCGCGACAGCGCGCCGCGCATCGTCGCCTCCGGCATGGACTTCATCCTCGAAGATTTGCCGGTCGGCACGCGTGTGATTTACCCGAACCAGCCCCTGAAGGGTCTGGTCAACCGCGAGGCCGCGATTCGCTACGCGCTCAACCACCCGCACGATTGTGACCCGCTGTTCGCGCAACTCACACCGGGCATGAAAGTGACCATCGCCGTTGACGACATCTCGATGCCGCTCCCGCCGATGAACACGCCGGACATACGCCAGACCGCGCTCGAAATCCTCGTCGAGATGCTGAACGGTCACGGCGTGGACGACGTGCACATCATCATCGCCATCTCCCTGCACCGCAAGATGACGCCCGCCGAGATGCGGCGCATGTCGGGGCAGAAAATCTGGGACGAATTTTATCCGGACCGTTACTACAACCACGACGCCGAAGACCCCTCGAACCTCGTGCTGCTCGGCGAGACGCGCCACAAAGAACCCTTGCGCATCAACCGCCGCGCTGCCGAAAGCGACCTGCTCATCTATCTCAACTTCAACTTCGTGCCGATGAACGGCGGCCACAAGTCGGTCGGCGTCGGCCTCTGCGATTACGAGTCGCTGCGCGCGCACCACAACCCGGACGTGATCCGCGCCTCGAACAGTTACATGGACCCGGCCGGGTCGGAACTGGGGCGCGTCATCAGCCGCGTCGGGAAACTCGCGGACGAACATTTGAACGTCTTCCACATCGAAACGACCATCAACAACCACATGTTCGGCGCGGACATGGGATTTCTGACGAAGAACGAGGACGACTTCTCCGCCTTCGACCGCATGAAGTATGAAGCGATGCGCTTCACGATGAGCAAGATGCCGCGCCCCGCCAAGCGCGCCATGTACAACTCGCTCAAGGGCAACTACGAGATGATCGCCTGCCACGCCGGGCGCACAGACCCCGTACATGAACG
>DASQDV010000707.1:0-5061 GCA_035633995.1 Pyrinomonadaceae bacterium
ATCAGCCGCATCGTCTGCCAGATGGACTGGGCGAGTGAAGATCGCTCACATCTCGCCGATCTCATCGAGTTCGAATCTCGCGTCAACGACGTGTGGCGTCGCCACAACGACGCAGTCATCTGCGTGTACGATCTGGCGAAATTCGGGGGAGAGACTGTGATCGACATCATGCGCACGCACCCGATGATCATCATCGGCGGCAGCCTACAGCAGAATCCGTTCTTTGTTCCGCCGGATGAGTACTTGAGCGAGCTTCGTGAACGACGCGCGACGCACTCCGCCACTACCGCGATGTAAGTATGGAAGCGCAGCTAGAACATCCCACAGAAGAAATCAAACGCCTTCAGCGCTGCATTAATGATCTGGTCAGCGTCACTGCCCTTCCCGCTATCTGGGGCGACGGCGAGCCGACCGCGATTGTTCGTACCCTTCTTGAATCGCTCCTCGGCATGCTCAGTCTCGATCTCATCTATGTGCGGTTGGAGGTTGGCGACGACGAGACGCCAATCGAGATGTTTCGTGTCGCTCAATCGCTCAGCCCGACTGCCGGGCAGCGAGAGATAGGAGAGTTGTTCGACGACTGGTTGGGAGACGACCCATTAAAATGGCCTCCGCTCGCACGGATCAGTATTGAAGAAAATGATATGACGGTCGTGCCCCTGCGGCTGGGGCTTCAGGCGGAGATCGGCGCACTCGTAGCGGTGTCCAGGCGTCCGGATTTCCCGCGACAGACGGAGAGGCTTGTTTTGAGCGTGGCGGCGAATCAGGCGGCCATCGGGCTACAGCAGGGGCGGAAACGCGCCGAGGAGGCTCTCGCGGCGAGCGAGCGTAATCTCAAGCTCACCATCGATACAATGCCCGCGCTGGCATGGTCAACGGGTCACGACGGAAGCGCCGACTTCTTCAACCAGCATTATCTGGACTATGTAGGACTCACTGCGGAACAGGCGGGCGGTTGGGGCTGGACTGCGGCAGTCCATCCTGACGACTTGAACAGTCTGGCTGCGACGTGGGGCGGCATCATGGTTTCTGGAGCGCCCGGAGAAGCCGAAGCCCGAATTCGCAGGCATGACGGCGAGTACCGCTGGTTTCTATTTCGTGCTAACCCGCTGCACGACGAATCCGGCAACATCGTCAAATGGTACGGGACGAACACAGACATCGACGACCGCAAGCGCGCCGAGGATCAACTGCAACTGATTAAATACACGATTGACCATGTACGCGAAAGCGCGGTCTGGATAGATTCGGACGCCAGGTTTATTTTCGCCAACGATGCAGCTTGCAATTCCCTTGGATATACGCGCGAGGAACTGCTTGAATTAACCATCCATGACATTGACCCGAATTTCCCCGGAGAGGCGTGGCCTGCTCATTTGAACAACCTCCGGGTCCAGAAATCTATAACTCTGGAGTCCATACACCGTAGGAAAGACGGCAGCACCTATCCGGTAGAACTGTCGCTCAACTACATGCAATACAACGGGCAGGAGTATCATTTTGCCTTCGGGCGAGACATCACCGAACGCAAGCAGAGGGAAGCGGAGCTGAAGGCCAAGCAGGAGCTTCTCGACCTCGCGCAGAAGTCCGCCCGCGCGATGGCTTTCGACTGGCACATCGAACAAGACGTTAACGTCTGGTCGCCCGAACAGGAAGCCTTATACGGCTTGCATCCCGGCAGCTTCGACGGGACGTATCAGAGCTGGAAGAAGCTGATCTACGCGCCGGACTGGCCGCTGGTTGTCAAAGCCATCAAGCACGCCCATGAAACCGGAGAAGTGGCGGTAGAGTTTCGCGTCCAATGGCCTGACGGCAGCCTCCATTGGCTTGCGACGAACGGCCAGATGTTTTTCGATGAGCAGGGTAAAGCGTTTCGCATGGTCGGCTTCACCTCCGACGTGACGCCCCGAAAACTTGCCGAAGAAGAGTTGCGCCGCAGCGGGGCGTTCCTCGCCGAAGCCCAGCACCTTAGCTTGACCGGCAGCTTTTCCTGGCGCGTTGAAACGGACGAAATTACCTGGTCAGAGCAGGCCTACCACATTTTTGAGCTTGACCCGGCTAGCCCCATGCCGCTGGAGCTGATCCGCACCAGAGTTCACCCGGATGACACACAATTGTTCGACGAGGTGATTGCTCAAGCACGAGCCGGCGGCGACTTTGAGTACGAGCATCGGCTGCTAATGCCCGACCACTCGATTAAGTACCTGCACGTCATCGCACACGAGACCCGAGGCCGGGATGATGAACTGGAGTACGTCGGCGCGGTCCAGGACGTGACCGAACGCCGGCTCTCGGAAGAGGCGCTCGGCAAGCTGCGGTCGCAACTCGCACATGTGTCCAGGGTGGCGACACTGGGAGCATTGACGGCGTCAATCGCGCACGAAGTCAACCAGCCTCTGGCAGGCATCATTACTAACGCCAGCACCTGCTTGAGGATGTTGGGTGCCGACCCTCCGAACTTGGACGGCGCGCGTGAAACCTTGCGCCGCACGATTCGTGACGGCCACCGCGCGGCCGACGTGATCACGCGTTTGCGCGCTCTCTTTAGCAGGAAGGGCGCCCCGACCGAATCGGTGGACCTGAACGAGGCTGCACGAGAGGTGATTGCGCTGTTGCAGAGTGAGCTTCAGAGAAGCGGGATAATTCTGCGAACGGAGTTATCGGACGATCTCCAGCCCGTTACGGGCGACCGCATCCAGCTCCAGCAGGTCATCCTGAACCTGCTCAGGAACGGCGCGGACGCGATGAGCGGCATCGAGGATCGTCCGAGGCAGTTGGTTATCAGGAGCGAGCGGGACGAAGGCGACCGTGTGCGCCTGAGCGTGCAGGACGCGGGGGTGGGTCTCGACCCGCAAGGTGTGGAAAGACTCTTCGATGCGTTCTACACAACAAAGAGCGACGGTATGGGAATCGGCCTCTCCGTCAGTCGCTCCATTATAGAGAGACATCAGGGGCGCCTGTGGGCGGCGTCTAACGACGGGCACGGGGCTACGTTTTCATTTTCTATTCCGCTTGGATTTGAGGAGGTGACAAGCGCCTCCGGTATCGGCGCTACGAGGACGCCTGCTTCGAAGGAGGCGGGGGGCGATGCGAGGAGTTCATGATGGGCACACCACCTCTTATTTCTGTAGTTGATGACGACGAGTCTGTGCGCGAGTCCCTACCCGACTTGCTGAGAGAGTGCGGCTTTGCAGTCCGTGCGTTCTCGTCGGCGGAAGAGTTTTTAGCGTCCGATTACCTCGGCCAGACCAGATGCCTTGTCCTGGATGTCGCCATGCCGGGCATGTCCGGTCCCGATCTCCAGCAAGAATTGGCGCGCCGCCGGCAGGAGATTCCAATCGTCTTTATCACCGCTCATAGAGACGAGTACGTTCGCCCGCGCTTGCTCGAACGTGGCGCCGTTGAGTGCCTGTTCAAGCCGTTCAGCGAGACGGCCCTCCTGGATGCGCTCAACACGGCGCTTCGCGCCGGTTGATCTATTTCGTAACTAGAGGCATGGAGTTTACGGAGATTGTGCAATGCCAGCAGCCATGTCACAAGATAAGCCAATCGTCTTTGTCGTAGATGACGATGTCTCGGTGCGTGAGTCGCTGGAGTTGCTGATCGGCTTCGCAGGATGGCAGCCCGAGACCTTCGCTTCAGCACAGGAATTCCTGGCTCATCCTCGAGTCCATACTCCGAGCTGCCTGGTACTCGACGTTTCTCTCCCTGATCTCAACGGTCTCGATTTGCAGAAGCTCGTCGCCGACCGGACGGACATGCCGATAATCTTCATTACGGGCTACGGCGACATCCCGATGACGGTGCGCGCTATGAAGGCCGGGGCCGTCGAGTTCCTGACGAAGCCGTTCGATGACGAGTTGCTGCTCGCTGCCATCCGGCAGAGTTTGGAGCGAAGCTGCGATGCTCTCGGTAACGAAGCCGAGATACAGGAGCTACGCGACTGTTACGCGTCACTCACCCCCCGTGAACGAGAGGTCATGGCGATGGTGGTCTCAGGTCTCTTGAATAAACAGGTCGGTTTCAAGCTCGGGATCAGCGAGATCACTGGGAAGGCACACCGAGGTAAGGTGATGCAAAAGATGAAGGCCGACTCTCTTGCCGACCTGGTGAAAACTGCCGAGAGACTCCGCCTCGCCCCCGCGAGTAATCCATAAGGCAACGGATCAGCCGCCCCCGGCGTCGCCTTGCACAGGTCGGCCATGTGGGTAGCTTCGGAGACAGACTTGTTGACGAAGAGTGCGGCCGAGCACGGGTCAAACCGCCGCTGCGATAATTCCCGACCGCAAAAGATTTCAGCGTCAGAGCTTTAGTAGACAAAAGCTGAGCGCCTCTCAGAGCAGATTTGACCAGCAAAACGTGAAAAATGATGGCCCAGTAAGTTCATGTTGTCAATAAAATTATTCGTAAAACTTGCATTATGCGAATTACAATGAAGAAGCCTGTGAAACATATAAAACTGCTCATATAGGGCGGTTAATCCTTCGATACAATATATCTTGTCCGGAAACGATGAAGGGACATGGGACAGGTAATAAGTGATAGGTGACAAGATGAAGGCCAATGCTCGGCGCGACGCATCAGACGCGGGTCGAGCGTCTAATTGAAATTCGTCCGCTCCCTTTTAGTTTGGAATGGTGATGCGTCGCTTTCTGAATGCTCCCTCAAATGCGGTCTTTTCAGCTAGTCTGACATAATGAAATCCTTGAAAGAAGGCTGGATCATGCGGCAATCGCTTGCGCTTTGGCAGGACTTCCATTGAGCTACACATCACATGCCAACTGCCTTCTTCCCAGAGGCCCGTGTAGCTTTTAAGATGCTTAGCTGCAGGCAATTGGTGGAACTCGTCCGCTTTTGCTGTAGCGTCCAACTGACCGGCGCGGATGAAATAGATTCAGCATCCGGACCGCGCTTCTCTGAGGCGACCTTGGAGCGGGTAAAAAATTTCCTTTTCGAAATGTAACCATTCTGCTTCATCCTCCATCGTTGGAGAGCGTCGTTTTTTATCCTGAATCAAGGCGAGTTTGATGTCTCTCAAGATGTTAGTTTCTCATGCTTGCA
>DASQDV010000708.1:0-1911 GCA_035633995.1 Pyrinomonadaceae bacterium
GGATGTTCGAGACGAGCGCGGACATGCGCCCCTTGTCCACGAACGCTTTCATAAACGTGCCGTCCTTCAATTTCTCAAGCAACTTCGGCGCGATGCCGCCGCCGACATAGAGGCCGCCCGTCGCCTTCAAAAGCAGCGCGAGATTGCCCGCCATCGCACCGTAAATTTCGGCGAATTGATCGAGCGCGAGCACGGCCAGTTCCGACTTGCCGCCGAGACCCGCCACCGAGACGGCGGCTGAACCGTCGCCCGCGTAGATCTGCTCGGCCAGCCACTCCGGTTCTTCCGCGACTTTTCTGTCGCGCAGGAAACTGTAGATATTGAACAACCCCGGCCCCGACAGCACGCGCTCGTAGCTGACGCGCCCGCCGACGCGCTCGCGCATGTAATTCAAGAGATCGTATTCGAGCGCGGAGCGGGGGGCGAAATCTATGTGGCCGCCTTCGGAGGCGATGGGTCGGTAGTGTCTGCCGTCGTAGAACAGGCCGGCCATGCCGAGTCCCGTCCCGGCGGCGATGAGCGCGCGGTGCGCCCCCGTCTCGGCCTTGCCCTCGTTGAGCGTGTGGAGTTGCGCCTCGCCCAGACCTTCGATGCCGTAAGCCGTCGCTTCCAGATCGTTGATCAACTCGACGTGTTCGAGTCCGAGCGTGCGCGCGACGGTCTGGCTGTCAACCACCCACTTGAGGTTCGGCGTCTTGACCTGACCGTCTTTGACCGGCCCGGCGATGCCGAAGCAGGCGTGCGTCAAAGAGGGCTTGTGCTCGGCGATGAACTCGCCGACGATTGCTTCGAGTGAGTCGTACTTGCCGCTCGGAAAACTTCTCTGCGCGAGCGGCTTTCCCGTCTCTTCGATTTCAAAGAGGGCGACGTTCGTTTTCGTCCCTCCGATGTCTCCGGCCAGTATCATTTGATTAAAAAATCTCTTTCAGATTCGACTAACTTTTCTGCAAGACTTCCATCAACTGCCCGACCGACGCCACTGCCTGTTCGTAGACGGCGTCGCGCGAGAGCATTGAGAGTTCGCGGCTGAGCCGTTCGCCTTCGGACTTCGCTTCGTAAGAGACGACGCGCCCGACCGTGTGCACGTCGCCGATCTTGGCCGAGGTTTCCAGCTTTGTCCACTCTTCGTTCACGCCGACATAAAACTCCGCGCCGCCCGATTCCGCCTTGAGCGTGAGCGTCGCGATCAGGCCGTCCGAGCCTTGCCGGTCGGCAGTTGCGCGCAACTCGACTTTGAGCGTGCGCTCGCCCGCGCGCATCGTCCAGTGTGTGCTCGCGCCCTCGCGCCTGGATTCGCCGGTCGGCTGCCATTTCAGACGCGACGCCAGCCAGCCGACGACGAGCAGGGCTTGCGCGGCGACCTCGCCGGACGCTGCATCGGGCGGATCATATTCGATTATCACGTTGTCTATCGCGTCGAGCTGCGGGCGATAGTCGGCCACGTCCCAGAAACCCGCGATCAGATTGCGCCAGGAGGTGAGCCGCCCCCAGTTCACGTCGCTCACGAGCATGTACTGCCGCCGCTCTTTGATTAGCGCGGCCAGCCGCCGCATGTCGTAGTGCGGATGATCGAAGACGAGCGAATCGAGCACGACGCGATCCGACAACTCGACCAGGCGCGTGAACAGTTTGTCGTCCTCGTGCGGAATGTCTCTCCACCAGAGGAAGACCGGCACGTCGGGCACGACGAGAGGCTCAATCGCGCTCGCGGCGGTTTCAACCTGCGCGCCGCCCGCCTCGATGGTGATCTGTTCGCCGCAAACCTGCTTCGACCCGCGACTCACGGCCTGGCAACGCGTCGAAACATAAGCCTCCAGCTTCGGCTCCGTCGAGATGCGATCCGCGATGAGCACGAGCGCGCGGCACGGCGTGCGCGCCGTCACCTCGTCGAGCAGGCTGTCAATCTCCGCC
>DASQDV010000709.1:0-10200 GCA_035633995.1 Pyrinomonadaceae bacterium
ATCGTGCGCTACTTCGTCCTGCGCGAGATGGTCTTCGGGCAGGACAGCAAGTTCGGTTACGAAGCGCTCGTTGATCGCGCGAACAGCGATCTGGCAAGCGGTCTCGGCAATTTGTCGAGCCGCACGCTGACCATGATCGGGCGTTACTGCGATGGTCTCGTTCCCGTGCCCGACATCGCGGAAGAGAAACGCTTGCAGGCCAAGCGCGCGGGCGTTGACGCGGACGGGCAGGAACTCGCCAGCGCGCTCGAACACGCGCGCGACAGTTTCATACAGCATCTGGACGATTACGCTTTCCAGCGCGCGCTCGAAGTGGTGTGGACTCTCATTGCGCGCGCCGACAAGATGATCTCGGACGCCAAGCCCTGGGAGTTGGCGAAAGACGAGTCGCAGCGGCAGACGCTGCACGCCGTCCTGTATCGCGCCGCCGAAACGCTGCGCTGGCTCACCGTCTTGCTTCATCCCGTGATGCCCGATGCCACGCGCGCCATCTGGCAACAGCTCGGGCAAACTGACGACATCACGAAATACGATCCGGCGAAACTAAGTTGGGGAGGTCTTCAAGCGGGGGCGCGCATCGGCGAAGTTGCGCCCGTCTTCCCGCGTATTGATAAAGCAAAAATTATGGCAGAGATAGAAAAAGAGAGACAGGAAACACAGGCTGCTGCTGCGGCGGCTGACGCGAACACATCGCACTCCGGCACGCACGCCACCGAAGCCGATGCCGTGCCCGGCTCCGCGAACGCTGCTCAGACAAAGCCCGAACCGCCGCAGCGCGGCGCAACGGAAGCCGACGCCGTACCGCAGGCGCACGCGGGCGCGCCCGAAGGCATTGCCACTTTCATCGGCATAGAGGATTTCGTCAAAGTCGAGATGCGCGTCGGCGAGATTCTGACCGCCGAGCGCATCCCGAAATCGGACAAGCTCCTGCGCTTCACGATTGATCTCGGCGAGGCCGCGCCGCGCCAGATTCTCGCCGGGATTGCCGAATATTACGAACCCGAAAAACTCGTCGGGCGCAAGGTCGCCGTCGTGTCGAATTTGAAGCCGCGTAAGCTGCGCGGTTTTGAATCACAAGGCATGGTGCTGGCGGCCTCCGTCGGCGACGAAGGCCGCCCCGTGCTCGCCACCTTCACCGAAGACGTGCCGAACGGCGCAAGGCTGAAATAAGACTTGTCAGTCGTCCGTAGCCAGTTGTCCGTTGTTTAGTGACCATCACACAAGTTACTAAAGATGTGGATTGAACAACTGACTACTGACTACGGACGACTGGCTACGGACAGTTGTATGTTTGTTGATTCACACGCGCACATTGACGGGGCGGAGTTCGACGCTGATCGCGATGAGGTGGTGACGCGTGCGCGCGAGGCGGGGGTCGCGGCGATCCTGAACGTGGGGACGGGCGACCCGCAGAGCGGTGAGTTGGAACGTGCGGTCGAGGTGGCGGGACGATATAAGGGCGTGTATGCGTCGGTGGGCGTGCATCCGCATGATGCGCGTTTGTTCGACGAGCCTGCGGCGGAGCGCGTGCGGGAACTCGCCCGGACGAGCGAGCGCGTGATCGCGTGGGGCGAGATTGGTCTGGATTATCATTACGACAACTCGCCGCGCGAGGTGCAACGCGAAGTCTTCACGCGGCAGTTGCGCCTCGCGCGCGGGTTGAATTTGCCCGTCATCATTCACTCGCGCGAGGCGGATGAAGACACCGTCGCACTGCTCAGGGCAGAGTGGGACGGCGCGGGGCGGGGCGGCATCATGCACTGTTTCGGCGGCAGCTACGAGATGGCCGCAAGCGTGTTGGATTTGGGTTTTATGATTTCTTTTGCGGGCAACGTGACGTTCAAGAAGGCCGAAGCGTTGCGCGCAGTGGCGCTGCGCATCCCGCTCGAACGCATGCTGGTCGAAACGGATTGCCCGTTTCTCACGCCCGTCCCTTTTCGCGGGCGGCGCAACGAGCCTGCGCGCGTCGTGGAAACGGCGCGTTGTCTCGCGGCGCTGCGCGGCCTCGAACCGGAAGAGTTCGGCAGGATCACGACGGACAATTTTCAGAGATTCTTCGACCTTTCCCTCGCGGAACAATAGTTAAAATTTTCTCGCCTCAGGTCGTCGCGGCGCTCCGGTTGTGCTACTTTCACTGCTCGCGCGTAAATGTTATAAATGCCGTGGCGCGCGGGAAGCGGCTGCGTCTTGCTTTTAACTTGTCGCCTGTCACTCGTCACTTGTCACCTTTCTTATGGCTCAACAAAATTCATTCGACATCGTCTCGCAGGTTGACCGCGCGGAGATCAACAACGCTCTCGACCAGACGATGAAAGAGGTGCGGCAGCGTTTCGATTTCAAGGGCAGCGCCGCCGCCGTCGTGCTGGAGAAGGAAGAACTCATCCTCACCGCCGAGGACGAGACCAAGCTGCGCAACATGAACGACATCTTGCAGCAGAAGCTGGTGCGGCGCAGCGTGCCGCTCAAGGCTTTCAGCTACGGCAAAATCGAAGCCGCACTGGGCGGCACGGTGCGGCAGCACGTCGCGATCCAGCAGGGCATCCCGACCGACAAGGCCAAAGAGATCGTCAAGTTCATCAAGGACACGAAGGCGAAAGTGCAAGCCTCTATACAGGGCGATGTCGTGCGCGTCACGGGCAAAGACCGCGACACGCTGCAAGACATTATCGCCAAACTCAAAGCCAAAGATTTCAACATCAACATGCAGTACACCAACTATCGCAGCAACTAATGAGAGGGATTGGTAAATCGTGAATCGTAAATAGAAAGAGACGGTTTTTCCCGTTCGCGATTCACGCCTTACGCCTTTCCAACTACTTATGAGCATCTCCGGTCATTTCGCCGCGATTGAAGAACCGCAAGCTGCGGCGACGCGCATCTTTAGTTTGATTGCGGCGGAACTGGCTTCCGTCGAAGAAGAATTTGAGCGGCAGGCGCGCTCGAATATTCAAGTCATCGCCTACATCGGCGACTACCTGCGCGCGTCGGGCGGCAAGCGCGTGCGCCCCGCGCTCACGATTCTCTCGACTTACGCGGCGGGCGGCACGGGCGCGCAGCCGAACGTCATTCGCCTGGCGACCGTGATGGAGTTTCTACACACGGCGACGCTCGTGCACGACGACATCATTGACAACGCGGAGACGCGCCGCAACCGTCCCTCCATCAACAGCCGTTTCGGCAACCAGACGGCGGTGCTGATGGGCGACTGGCTCTACATGTCCGCCTTCGAGGCGAGTCTCGCCGAACGCTCGCTCCCCGTCTTAGACATTCTCACGGCGGTCACGCGCCGCATGACCGAAGGCGAGTTGCTGCAACTGACGACGCTCGGCAGCAGCTATGTCACGGAGGAGCAATATTTCGACATCCTGATGCGCAAGACCGCCTATCTCTTCAGCGCGTGCTGCGAGATCGGGGCGATGCTCGGCTCCGGCGGCGACGCGGAAATTCAACTCGCGCTCCGCAACTACGGCATGAATCTCGGCGCGGCCTTCCAACTCGTTGACGACCTGCTCGATTTCACGGCCACGGACGACGTGCTCGGCAAAGCCGCCGGAGTTGATCTGCTCGAAGGCAAACTCACGCTCCCGGTCATCTACCTGCTGGAGACTGATCGAGCGTGGCGCGCCGACGTGCAATCCGTGATGCGCGACGGCAACTACGAAGCCATCTCGCGCGCCTCGTTGATGCGTGCGGCTGATGAATCGGGCGCGATTGAGCGTGCGCGCCGACGCGCACACGATTTCGCCGCCGCCGCCAGAAAATCTCTTGACGTGCTGCCCGACACAAAGTACCGTGATGCCTTGAGTTCGATTCCGACTTTCATACTTGAGCGCGACAGATAAACGTGCGAGCCGGAAAGGTGCGAGGAGGGAAGTTCGATTGATCACATCAACACAGTCCGTTCTGGTCCCTCATCACTCAGCCTTCCGTCCCTTTTGCCTAGGCCTGACGATAATCTCCTAGCCACGCTTGAGCAGAGCCTGCGGCAGACGCGCGCCACGCGCAACCGTCTCGCCGCGCGCCTCGCCGACCTCGAACTCGAAGCCGACAAACTGCGCACCGAACTCGGCGAGATGGACGCCATCGCCACGCAGACCGAAGCGGCTATGTTTCGCATCCTCTCGTCCGTGCTCAACACCGTGCCTGCGCAGAAGTCGCCCTCGGATGCGGAGATCGAAGTGGCTTTGCGTCGTGATGAAGCGCAGGGGCGCAACCTGCATCAGCCGGCTTTTCAAACCGGGCCGCGTTCGACGCTGCCGCCCGTCCGCACGGACGTAGAAGTGACGAGCGAGCGTTTTCTAGACCGCACGATCCCGCAAGCCACGGCGATGTTGTTGCGTGAATCCGGCGCTCCGCTCCACGTCAACGAGATTTACAATCGCCTGCTCGAAGGCGGCTTTCAGTTCACCGGCCACAACCCCACGATCAGCATCGCCGTCTCGCTCAATCGCAACGGTCGCTTCCGCAAAGTCGCCCCCGGCACGTTCGACCTCACCATCCGCGACGCCGCGCAAGTTTCCTGAAATTGCGCGCGTCGAAGTATAAAGACACTTGCGGTCTCGCTTCCTCCCCGCTCTGCGCGGGCGTGTGTCGCCGCCCGCGCAAAAACAGCCGCCACCATCGGCAGATAACAAGTCGGCAGGTAAGAAAGGTTAGTTGAAGTGAAAAAACTAGAGACCGGTTACACGTTCGATCCGCACGCCGGGGCGACATACAGTTTCAAGCACATGCCTCTCGCGGAGGCTGAAGAGAGGGCGCAGGTGGCGGAGGCTCCGCACATCGTGGAGGCGGTCAACTGGACGAAATCCGAAGGCGGCGAGGTGCATTACAATCGCTACTTCGCAGGAAGTTTCGACGAGGCTCTGGGTCTGGCCGTCCGTCTGAGGATCGGCTTCGAGGAGGGCGTGGAAGAAGTTGTCTCCATTCGCCCGGCGAGCAAGAGCGAAGCCGAGGGCGGCGGTGCTGCCGCCGCGCACTTTCTCGAATTGATGCCGCGCGCCATATCGAGCATTGATCAGAAGTAAATTGTTCGGGGCGACTCTGAAAGAAACATTATGCGTGCGATGATTCTG
Organism: Pyrinomonadaceae bacterium; assembly: GCA_035633995.1. Classification (GTDB taxonomy): domain Bacteria; phylum Acidobacteriota; class Blastocatellia; order Pyrinomonadales; family Pyrinomonadaceae; genus JAIVJZ01. The sequence goes on from DASQDV010000709.1 coordinate 5,073, forward strand.
GCCGCCGGTTACGGCACGCGCCTCTGGCCTCTGACGCTCGACCGCGCGAAGCCTGCGCTCCCGTTCATGGGTCGCCCGCTCGTCGGCTACGTGGCAGAGTACCTGTCGCGCTTCGGCTGCGACGAAATCATAGTCAATCTGCATCACCGGCCTGAGAGCGTGCGCGCCGCGCTCGGCGACGGGAGCGCGTTCGGCGTCCATCTCAGCTACATCGAAGAACCCGTCATTCTCGGCACGAGCGGCGCGATAGACAATGCGCGCACGTTTCTCGAAGGCGACACCTTCGTCGTCGTCAACGGCAAGATCGCCACCGACATTAACCTCGGCTCAGCTCTCGAAACACACCGGCGCGAGCGCGCGCTCGCCACGCTCGTCCTGCGCCCGAACGTCGAGCGCGAACGCTACAGCACCGTCGAAATAGAGAACGGGCTGGTTAAAAGCTTCGGCGGCTATCCGGCTGTTACGTCCGATAACGTCGGAAGCGCGACCGGCGCTTCGGAAACAGGCGTGGCGGGCGACCGGGGCGCGCCTTTGATGTTCACGGGCATACAGATTCTTGAGCCGCGCGTCTTCGATTACATCCCGCGCGGCGTCTTCTCGCATACGGTGACAGACGTGTACATTCCCGCCATCGCGCGCGGCGAACGCATCGCGGCGCACGTTGCACACGGGATGTGGCATGAGTTGTCCACCATTCAACGCTACCGCGACATCAGTTTGAGCCTGATGAGACGGGAAGGGCGCGCGAACGTCTTGACGGGCGCGGGGTCAATCATCGAAGCGGGCGCGGACGTGCACGAGGCGATCATCTGGGAAGATGTGCGTGTGGAGGCGGGCGCGCGGGTGCGCCGCTCGATTCTTGGCGCGGGCGTTCGTGTGCGGCGCGGCGACGTGTTTGAAGACGCGGCGGTCGTGCGCGCCGCGCTCGTCAACGGCGCGGAGCGACCCGCGAAGGCGCTTGAGGGCGAGGTTTACGGGGATAATTTTGTCGTGCCACTCGCGCAGTGATACAATCCGACGCGCAACAAAAAAGCACTGACAGCGGGCAAAAAGAGGCTTTCGGACGTGAGCGGCAAACTAGCCCCGAAGACTTCCCGCACCGCGCCAAACATCCATGAGCCATCCGTCGGGCATCACTGCGAATGCGTTTCTCTCCACAGCGCATGAACGCCTCAGCGACTATCTCGTCCGCGCCAATCTGGACGCGGGGCAGATCGTCGCGCTCACGCCCGACGCCTCCACGCGCGAATATTTCCGCATCCCCTGGCGCGGCGAGCACGCGTCGGCTGTCGCCGCCGTCTATCCCGAACCCTTCGACGCAGACATTCACCCGTTCCTCGATGTCACGCGCCTGTTTGTCGCCGCGAGCCTGCCCGTGCCGGAGATTCTCGACGTTGACGCGACGAACGGCATCATCGTGCAGGAGGACTTGGGCGACCGGCAACTCCGGCGCGTCTTCGAAGCCGTGACCGACGACGAGCGCGAGGCTTATCTCGAACGAGCCATCAGCCTGATCGCGGACATTCAAGCGGCAACGCCGCTCGCCATCCAGCGCGATTCAATCGCCAGCCGCCTTGCCTTCGACGAAGCCAAACTCTCCTGGGAACTCGAATATTTTCTCGAACACTACTTCAAAAGTTACTGCGGCGTAACTCTCAAGCACGGCGAGCAGGCCGAGCTGCGCGTCGAACTAAACGATCTGGCCGCCGAACTCTCCGCCCGCCCGCGCGTCCTCTGCCACCGCGACTTTCACACGTCGAACCTGCTCGTGGATGCACAGGATCGCCTCCGCATCATCGATCATCAGGACGCGCGTATGGGGCCTGCCAGTTACGATCTCGTCTCGCTCCTTCTGGATCGGCAGACCAGCGTGCCCTCGCTCGCGCAGATACGCGAACGCAGGTTATATTTTTTGGAGGAGCGTCGCGGGCGCGGTCTGGACGCGATTGAGGCGGAGGAGTTCGGGCGCGAATTTCGCCTGATGACCGTGCAGCGTTGCTTGAAGGCGGTCGGGACGTTCTCTTATCAAAGCGGCGTGTGCGGGCGCGGCGAAGTTTACGCGCACTTCATCAACCCGATGCTCAGGATCGTCTTGCAGGCCGTCGAATGGCTGGCGCGATTTCCCGCGCTCCGCGAAATTATCCGGGCGCGCACCGCCGCTGATAAATGAAACGGCGGCAACTGGAAATTCAATCAAGAGGTAACGGACAGGTCTTAAAAGGTGGACATGGCAACTGAAAAAATCGATCAGGCGGAACATCAAGGGTCGGCTGTAAGGAGCGTCGCGCAAGTTTACGTCAACCGGCTCGCAGGGCACGTCGGCGAAGAAGTGACGCTGCGCGGCTGGCTCTACAACCTTCGTTCGAGCGGCAAACTCCTGTTTTTGCAACTGCGCGACGGGACGGGCATCGTGCAATGCGTCGTCTTCAAAAAAGCTGTGGCGGAAGAGGTCTGGGATGCGCTCAAGAATTTGAGTCAGGAGACGGCGCTCGTGATTCGCGGCACGGTGCGCGCGGACGAACGCGCGGCGGGCGGGTATGAAGTGGATGTCGTCGGCGCGGAAGTGTTGCACGCGGTCGAGGGCTACCCGATCACGCCGAAGGAACACGGCACGGAATTTTTGATGGATCATCGCCACCTGTGGCTGCGCTCGCGTCGTCAACACGCGATCCTGAAAGTGCGCCACACGGTCGTGCGCGCCGTGCGCGATTTTCTGGACGACGACAATTTCACGCTCTGCGACGCGCCCGTCCTGACGCCCGCCGCCTGCGAAGGCACGACGACGCTTTTCGAGGTTGATTATTTCAACGACGAAAAAGCTTATTTGACCCAGTCCGGCCAACTCTACAACGAGGCGACCGCCGCCGCCTTCGGCAGGGTGTATTGCTTCGGCCCAACCTTCCGCGCCGAGCGTTCAAAGACCCGCCGCCACCTCACGGAGTTCTGGATGGTCGAGCCGGAGATGGCCTTCGCCTCGCTCGACGACGTGATGAACCTGGCCGAGCGTTTTCTCTCGAACATCGCCAGCCGCGTGCTCGAAGAAAGGCAGGAGGAGTTGAAGGTCTTGGAACGCGACACGTCGAAACTGGAACTCATCGTCCCGCCCTTCCCGCGCCTGCATTACGACGACGCCGTACGTATGCTGCACGAGGGGCACGAGCGCGGCGAACTCGAAGCGCGTTTCGAGTGGGGCGGCGACTTCGGCTCTCCCGACGAGACTTACATCTCCAAACAATTCGAGAAGCCGGTGATGGTGCATCGTTATCCGGCGGCGATCAAAGCCTTCTACATGGCGCGCGACCCGGAGCGACCGGAACTGGCGCTCGGCGTTGACGTGCTGGCGTCGGAAGGCTACGGCGAAGTGATCGGCGGCGGCGAGCGCGCCACCTCGCTCGAATTTCTCGAAGAACAGATCAAGGCACACGATCTGCCGCGCGAGGCTTTCGAGTGGTATCTGGATTTGCGGCGCTACGGCAGCGTCCCTCACGGGGGCTTCGGCATGGGCATCGAACGCTGCACGGCATGGATGTGCGGCATCGAGCACGTCCGCGAAACGATCCCGTTCCCGCGTATGCTCTACCGGCTCAGACCCTAAGAAAGTGACAAGTGACGAGTGACAGGCGACAAGTTAAAATAGCTTGTCTATTAAACTCGCCACTTGCCACTCGTCACTTAAAAATATGAGTAGTACACAAGAGCGAATCGTGACGATCTTCGGCGGATCGAAATGCGGGGAAGACTCTGCCGAGTACGGTGAGGCGCGTCGCGTCGGGCAGCTTTTGGCAGAGGCGGGGTTCACGATCTGCACGGGCGGTTATCTGGGCGTGATGGAGGCGGCAAGCAGAGGCGCGCACGAGCGCGGCGGGCGCGTGCTCGGCATCGTGATGAATCAATTCAAGAAAGAGCCGAACCGTTTTCTCACGGACAAAGTTGCGACGCCGCATTTTTATGATCGGCTGCAACACTTGATCGTGCGCTCGGTCGGCTTCGTCGCGCTGCGCGGCGGGATGGGTACGGTGACGGAACTCTCGCTCGTCTGGAATAAGATTCAAACGCATGTCATCGAACCGCGCCCGCTCGTCCTCCTGGGCGATTGCTGGCCGCCCGTCGTCGCGGCATGGCGCGAACATCTGGTCGTGAGCGACACGGACATCAGGATGCTCGATCTGGCGCGCACGCCGGACGAGGCGGTCGAGATCATTATCGAAAAGTCGAAAGGAGTCAGCGTATGAATTGCCCGAATTGCGGCGCGGTGCTGATCAGCGGCGCGCAGTTTTGCGGGGCGTGCGGGGCACGCAACGCGCCGGGGACGGGAGCAGCAGCGGGCGCACCGCCGCCAAATCCCTGGAACGTTGCGAGCGGAGGCGGGGCGACGGCAGGCGGCAGCGGTCAGGGAATCCGCATTGACGAAGATTCGCGCGGGCAGGGGCGCGGCTACAGTTATGAGGTTTTGCACCAGCCGTCGTTTGCGCTCGCCGTCGTGCAGTTGCAGGCGGAACAGTCCATTCTGGCCGAAGCGGGCGCGATGGTTTCGATGTCTGCGAACGTCGAGTTGCAATCGCAGATGAAGGGCGGTTTGATGGGCGCTCTGAAGCGCGCGGTGGGCGGCGAGTCGGCCTTTGTCTCGACGTTTACGGCGCGCGGCGGCCCCGGCGAAGTCAGTTTTGCGCCGGGCGCGCCGGGCGACATTGCCGCGATTGAACTCAGCAATCAGATGTTCATGGTGCAATCGAGTTCGTACCTGGCGGGTGACGCGAGCCTGACGGTTGACACGAAATGGGGCGGGGCGAAAACGTTCTTCGGGGGCGAGGGGTTGTTCGTCATGCAGGTGTCGGGCACGGGGTTGCTGCTGCTCACGTCCTTCGGCGCGATTCATCGCAAGCGTCTGCACGCGGGAGAGCGTTACGTGGTGGACACAGGCCACCTCGTCGCGTGGGAAGCCTCTCTGCAATATTCACTGCGCAAGGCCGCGTCCGGTTTTTTCCGCACGATGGTGAGCGGCGAAGGCATCGTCGCGGAGTTTGCGGGGCCGGGCGAGTTGTTGATCCAGACGCGCAACCTCGCGGCCTTCGCCGGTCTGTTGAAACCCTTCTTCCCGACGCAGGGCGGCAGCGGCAGCGGCTTCAAC
>DASQDV010000710.1:0-12794 GCA_035633995.1 Pyrinomonadaceae bacterium
ATATCTGGCGAAAGCGACGGGCGGCGAATCGGTGCGCGTGCGTCGCCCCGCCGACTACGCCAACGGCCTCAGCAAAATCGTCGGCAACCTCAACGCGCGCTACAGCCTCGGCTTCACGCTCGCCGAGACGGAAATTGACGACGGGCAGATGCACCCGCTCGAAGTGCGCGTCCGCGCGCGCGACGCCAAAGGCAAGGAGCGCAAACTCGAAGTGAAGGCGCGGCGCGGCTACTACATGCCGAAGGATGCTGCGGCGAAGAAGTCTTCGGCGGCGGAAGAGGCGAAGAAGAACGAGGGCGGCGCGGCCACGCAGAGCGTACGGGTGAAGAATTAAGAGCCGCTCAAGAAGTTTCCGCGAAGCTTCATAGAGTTGCCGAAGCTTCATAGAGCTTTGATTCAGAGGTTCACCATGAGAGACGCACGAATCAAGTTAATCGTCGTCGCTGCGTGCTGCCTGTGGCTTCTCGCGCCCGCGCGGGCGCAGGAGACGGCGGCGGCGGGAGCGTCGGCGGCGAGCGCGCAAACTTCCGGCGGCAACGCTGCGGGCGGCGATGCCGCGCGGTCGCCCGTCGTCTCGAAGTGGAAATTCAAGACGGGCGGGAGCGTCTATTCAACGCCCTTGATTGCCGGGGGCGTCGTCTATTTCGGCAGCTACGATTATTACTTCTACGCGGCGGACGCGGCGACGGGCAAGCAGTTGTGGAAGTTCAAGACGGGCGGGCGCATACTCGGCTCGCCCGCGCTCTCGGGCGGCATGGTTTATTTCGGCAGCCAGGACACGCGCATCTACGCGCTCGACGCTGCGACCGGCAAAGAGCGCTGGAAGTTTAAAGCCGAGTACGCGGTGAACTCCACGCCGCTCGTGGCGAACGGCATCGTCTATTGCGCGGGGACGGTCGGCCTGCTCTACGCGATTGAAGCGCAGACGGGACGGCAGGTGTGGCAGTTCAGCGCGGAAGCGGGCGCGCCCACTTCGCCGCTGCTCGCAGGCTCGACGCTCTACGTCGGCAGCGGGCGCGGCCTGCACGCCGTCGTGGCCGCAACCGGGGAGAAGCGTTGGACGGCGCGCACCACGCGCCCCGTCGTCTCTGCGCCCGTCGTCTCGGGCGAGACGATCTACTTCACGAGTCTGGACAATCAACTCCACGCCATAGACGCCGCGACCGGGCGGGGGAAATGGTCTTTCAAGACCGGGGGCGGCCTGCCCTTCTCGCCCGCGCTCGCGGGCGGCCACGTCTACTTCGGCGGCAGTGACGGCAACCTCTACGCGGTTGACGCCGCGACGGGGCAATTGAAGTGGAAGTACGCCTCGGAGCAGGGCATCACGAGCGCGCCCGTCGTCTCGGGCGCGCACATACACTTCGGCAGCCTCAAAGGTCTCTACACGCTCGACGCCGAGACCGGACAACTCAAGTGGTCTTACACGACCGAACGCATCGTCACCTCCACGCCCGCAGTATCGGGCGGCCTCATCTATTTCGGCGGCTGGGACGGCAACCTCTACGCCGTGCAGTGAACGCGCCCGGACGGCGGCGATCAAAAAAAGGTGATCGGGTGATTCTTCAGGCTGCGAATCAATAGCCAGAGCAGCGCGGCGAGCGTCACGGGAACGAGCACGTCGAGCGAGGCGAACATGGTCGCCGCCAGAATGTCGCCGCGCTTGAGCGAATACGCGCCGCGCAGCCAGCCGACGAAGACGACAATCAACACTGACAGCCCCGTCACCAAAGCGCCCGCGAGCACCAGCACGCACGTCAGCGGCGAAACCGTGTTCGTCCACGAAGGTATCGCCCAGAAACAGTAAAGCATCAGCGCCATCAACGCGCACGGCACAGCCGCCACTATCCACATCCGGTTCATCTTTTTCACACTCAATTTCCTTTCGCGCCTTTAAACGCCGCGCCGCACGTTTCGCTTTCAGGCTGACGGGCAGCTTAAACGACACGCGCCGCCGCGCGCCGCGCAACGTATGACACTTCCGCATGTGTCACACGCTACGGGAACTGTGGCGACGGCCGTATCGGGCGCGGCGAAAGAACTCCGCGTTGACACTCGGAAAGAGGCGCTTGTATCATCCCACGCAGTTTTCTTTCACGCGTTTTCGAGCCTGACTTTGCCGGAAGAATATTGCCGGAGAAGTGTCTCACGCGACATGCGTGCGCCCCGTTCGGGCGTCCGCCTCGCGTGCGCGGTCGCTTCCCTGAGCGTGTATGGCTGATGGAGAAACTTACCGTTCGTCGCGTCGGCGTCCTCGTCAAACCGCACCACCCGGAGGCGGTCAAGAGCATCTGTCGCCTGCTCGAATGGCTCACGCCGCGCGGCATCGCGCTCGTCACCGGCCCGCGCGTTGACCGCGCCGAGATCGAGCGCGAAACCGGCTGCCACGTCGAGACTCTGGAGCACGAAGAACTCGCCGCCAGCGTGGACATGATCGTCGTGCTCGGCGGCGACGGCACGATGATCGCCACCGCGCGCCTGCTCGACAACCGCGACGTGCCCGTCGTCGGCATCAACTACGGCAGCCTCGGCTATCTCACCGAAGTGCGCGTCGAGGAGATGACCGACGCGCTCGATAGCATTCTGGCGGGCGACTTTCACCTCGACCGCCGCGTGATGCTCGCCGCCGAACTTCACCGGGGCGAGGAGAAACTGCTCCGCAACCGCGTCTTGAACGACGTGGTCATCAGCAAGTCGGCGCTCGCGCGCATCATCGAGATCGAAACGTGGTTCGACGGGCAGTTCGTCAACTGCTTCCGCGCCGACGGCCTCATCGTCTCCACGCCGACCGGTTCGACGGCCTACAATTTGTCTGCGGGCGGCCCCGTCGTCTACCCTTCGATGAACGCCATCGTCATCACCCCCATCTGCCCGCACACGCTCTCGAACCGTCCCCTCGTCGTCCCCGACGACGCCGACATCGAACTCATCTTGAAGACGCCGCACGAGGAAGTGGCGCTGACGCTCGACGGGCAGGTCGGCTACCGCATGCAGGTGGGCGACCGCGTCAAGATCGGCAAGAGCAAGACGACCTTCAACCTGATGCAACCCGTCAACCGCAACTACTTTGAAGTGCTGCGCGGAAAGTTGAAATGGGGAAGATGATGGAAAGTGAATCGTCAAGCGTCAATCGTGAATAGACAAAACTGCTCTCTTCTATTCACGATTCACGATCCACGATTCACGAGGAGAAAAAATGGCTGACGACAGACGAGATGATGATGTGACGCCGCCGCAAGTTCGCTCCGACGCTTACGAGCGCGAGGCGACGACCGACCTCAAGGACGCGACGCCGGATCGCCCGAAGGGGATACCTCTGCACACGCGCATCCTGATCGGGCTGGGCGTGGGCGTGCTGTTGGGCGTCTTGAGTTTCACCTTGTTCGGCCAGCCGCACCCGACCCTGCCCGGCGCTACCGTCCCGCACACGAGGGTGGAGTGGGTGATCGCAAATATCACCGAACCCATCGGGACGCTCTTCCTGCGCCTGCTCTTGATGGTCGTCGTCCCGCTCGTCTTCTCGTCGCTCGTCGTCGGCGTCGCAGGCATTGGAGACATACGCAAACTCGGGCGCGTCGGCGCAAAGTCTTTCGCCTACGTCCTCGTCATCTCCGCCATCTCGGTCGTCATCGGGCTGACGATGGCAAACACGATCCGCCCCGGCGAGCGGATTGACGCGGACACGAAGGCGGGCTTGGAGGCGCGCTACGGCACAGACGCCAAGAAGCGCGTGGACGATGCGACGAAAACCGCGACGACAGATTCGCCTTTGATGCAAGTGGTGAAGACCATCGTGCCGTCGAACCCGGTGTCGGCGGTCGTCGGGATCACCGAGGGCAAAGTTTCATCAACCGACACGCCGAACATGCTTCATCTCATGTTCTTCGCCGTCATCCTCGGCATCGCCGCGACGCTCATTCCCACCAGCGTGACCGCGCCGCTCTTGCAGGGCTTGCAGGCGCTTTTCGAAATCTCCGCGAAGATCATTGACATCATCATGAAGATCGCGCCGTTTGCGGTCGCCTGCCTGCTCTTCAACAACACGGCGCGCTTCGGTCTCGATCTGTTAACGGCGCTCGGCTGGTTTATGCTGACCGTGCTCGGCGGTCTCGCCCTCCACATGTTCGGCGTCTATTCGCTCTCGGTCTATTTCCTCTCGCGCAGCTCGCCGCTGGAGTTCTTCCGCCGCATCAAGACCGTCATGCTGACGGCCTTCTCCACGTCTTCGTCGAACGCCACGCTCCCGACAGCCCTGCGCGTCTCGGAGGAAAACCTGGGCGTGCCGCGCGAGATCAACAGCTTCGTTTTGACCGTCGGCGCGACGGCCAACCAGAACGGGACGGCACTCTACGAAGGCGTCACCGTGCTCTTTCTCGCGCAACTCGCCGGAATTGACCTGACCCTCCCGCAGCAACTCGGCATCGCCTATTTCGCCATCCTCGGCGGCATCGGCACGGCGGGCGTCCCCTCCGGCTCGATCCCCTTCATCATCGTCATGCTCGTCACCTACGGCATCAACCCCGCGCTCATCGCCATCATCCTCGGCGTGGATCGCATCCTCGACATGTGCCGCACGACCCTGAACGTCGCGGGCGACATCACGGCGGCGACTTACGTGGCGCGCTCGGAAGGTTACGAACTTTTGAAGCCGCACGTGCCCGAACTCGAACGGCGCGGCGTGGTCGCGGGCGGCCCGTCGAGCCACGACGTGATTGATTGAAGGCGCGAGCCACGGCGCACTAAAGAGAAGCCATGCGGAAGTCGTCCTCAAGACTCCCGCATGGCTTCTTGATTGTGCCTGACGGCGCGGCGGCCGCCCGCTATTGCAACACGAAGTTGTAGGTGATGACGCCGCCGACTTTGACGGGCTGCCCGGCGAGGCGCGTGGGGGAGAACTTCGCCCTGAGCGCGGCCTCGACGGCGGCCGGGCGCAGCAGTTCGTGTCCCATGTTGGCTCTCGCCATTCTCACGCTTCCGTCTTCGTTGACGACGACGAGCACGGCCACCACGCCCTGCGCGCGCGCCGCTCTGGCCTCGGCCGGGTAGGCGGGCACGGGTTTGTGTGTAGCCATCCCGTTCAGCACGCCGCCCGAAATGGGCAGCCGCTCGACGAACTCGTAGCCGGGCAACTTCAATTGTGCCGCGTCCGGCTCGCCGAAGGTGATGCTCGTCGGCTCTGTGACGCCGGACACTTTGCCCATGAAGTAGTCAACCGTCTTGAGCGGTATCCGGCCGAGTTCCGGCGTGAAGTAGTAGTCGGCGACAGGCTCGCCGGTCTTCTCGTCCTTGAAGCGGTGGACGTAGGTCGTCCGGCCGAGCGCCTGTTCCGTTTTAACGAAGTGTGGGCTGGCTCGTAGTTGCTCGGCTGTGGGCGGCGGCGTGGTCGTCGCCTCCGGCGGGCTGCTGCGGGGCTTCATAATCATCCGGTAGCCGTGGTGGACTCTGAAGAATCCGCGCCCCGGCTCGAAGACTTGCTCGGTGTCGGGTGATCCGTCCTCGTGGCTCAGGACGGCTCTGAAACTGCCGTCGGACGAGACATAGCGAACTTCGCTCAGTTCACGCCGGCTGCCGTCGTACTTCTTCTGCGTGACGCGGCTGCGGAGGGTGAAGGCGGGCTGCTTCGTCTCCTGCGCGAGGAGCGCGGGCGCATGAAGTTGTGCGGCGAGCAGGAGCGCGGCGAGTGTGACGATTGATTTTCCCAAGAGAGCCTCCGGTGGTGGAAGTGTCGTCGAGTGTGTAAAAGGTACTGCGACCCGCGCCGCGGGTCAACGGCGAGCCGGACGACCGGGCTTGAGCCGCCCCCCGAGCGTTGCGCTCCGGCGGCGGTCGCGGGCGCGACTTTGGCGGAGTGAAAGCGTGCGCCGCGGATGTATGGGAACGATGCTGGGCGCGTAGAGCGCACGCGCGCGGGCACTTTCCGCACCCGGCCGCTGCGCAGTTTTTGGCTGGGAAAGAGCCGGGGCGCCGGCCGCGGATGGGGCGCGGCGCGTTGGGAACGTGAGATGCAGGGGATTATTCCTTAACTTCTCGAACAGGCTTTGCAACATTATCGGGTGAAAATGCTCGCTCATTCCAAAACGGTGGGGCGGGAGCGTCCGGGCGGCGGGCGGGGGCGGGAATTCCTCTTTGGTACAAACTGAGCAGAGGTACAGGCGATTATGTTTCCCATCGGCGACGACAACACCGACCGGCACTCGACGCCGCTCATCAACTATCTTTTGATCGCGGCGAACATCCTTGTCTTCTTCCTGTTTCAGGGATTTGGCTCGAACGACCGCTTCACTTACGCGTGGTCAACCGTGCCCGCCGAGATTACTTCGGGCACCGACATCGTGACGCGCGACCGCGTCGTCGAAGAACCCATCAGCGGCGAGCGCTTTCAAATGCCCGGCCTGCAACCGACGCCGGGCAGCGTCTATCTGACGCTCCTGACCTCGATGTTCATGCACGGGGGGCTGGCGCACCTGTTCGGCAACATGCTCTTTCTCTGGATTTTCGGCGACAACCTCGAACACCGCATGGGGAAGGTGAAGTACCTGATCTTTTACCTGCTGTGCGGGCTGATCGCGTCGCTCGCGCACGTCTTTTCGACGGTGGCGTTCGGTCAGAACCCGTACATTCCGAGCCTCGGCGCGTCCGGCGCAATCTCGGGCGTGCTCGGCGGCTACCTGCTGCTGCACCCGACGCGCGGCGTCCATGTCATCATCTTCAGTTTCATGGTGCGAACCGTTCCGGCCTTCGTCGCCATCGGCCTCTGGTTCGTCTTCCAGTTGATCAACGGGCTGGGCATGTTAGGGCAGGGTTCGCAGGAGGGCGGCGGCGTGGCCTATGCCGCGCACATCGGCGGCTTCATCGCCGGATTCCTGCTCGTCAAATTTTTCGACTCCGGCGCGAGTCGCGACCCGGCGCAGACGTGGGCTGGCAGGCGCGCGGGCTACTAAGCAAACACCGGCGGCCTCCGTTCGTTTCTAAACGGATGGAGGCGCCGGGACTTCAAACAAGGGGCAAATGAAATGGCTGACAACGACGAAGTGATCTCCGTACTCAACAACTTGATCGAGACCTGCAAGGACGGCCAGAACGGTTTCCAGACCGCCGCCGAGGGCATCACGAGAAGCGATGTAAAGTCGCTCTTTTATCAATACTCGCAGCAGCGCGCGCAGTTTGCCGGAGAGTTGCAGGACGAGGTGCGCCGCCTCGGCGGCGACCCGGAGCAGACCGGCAGCGTGGCGGCGACGCTCCATCGCGGCTGGATCAACATCAAGAGCGCCGTGACGGGCGCGGACGAAAACGCCGTGCTCGCCGAATGCGAACGCGGCGAAGACGCGGCGGTCTCGAACTACAAGGACGCGCTCGCCGCAGACCGAAATCTACCGGCGGACGTGCGCGCCATCCTCGAACGCCAGTACGCGCAGGTGCAGGAGGCACACGACCGCATCCGCAACCTCGAACGCGCGACCGGGACGGGCGGCAGCCCGAACACCGCGCGAGCCTGAAACTCAAATTCACCAGAGGGGGCGTCCTTAAAACGCCCCTCATCTCTCGTCAACCAACTCAACCAACTCAACCAACAAACGATAATCAAAAGGGAGAACGAACATGGGAAAAGGTAAACAGCTCAGCTTCATACTGGGCGCAGCGTTGATGTGCATGGCGCTCGCGGCAACGACCGCGACGGCGCAGGACACGAACTCCAACACGAGCATGAGCCGGAGCGGCCAGATGGCGATGATGAGTTCGTCGGACAGGAAGTTCGCCATGACGGCAGCGATGGGCGGCATGGCCGAAGTGGAGATGGCGCGCATGGCCTTGACCAGAGCGTCGAGCGACGCCGTCAAGCAGTACGCGCAGAAGATGATTGACGACCACACGACGGCCAACGCCGAGTTGATGCAGATCGCTTCGTCGAAAGGCATCACCCTGTCGACCACGCCCGACGCGAAGATGCGCGCGATGATGGCGAAGATGCAGAACCTCTCCGGCGCGGAGTTCGACCGCCAGTACATCATGCACGCGGGACACAAAGACCATCAGAAGATGGAGAAGTTGTTCCGCAACGAGAGCATGAAAGGCAAAGACGCGGACTTGAAAGCCTTCGCGGCCAAGACGCTCCCCGTCGTGCAGATGCACTTAAAGATGGCGCGCGACCTGCATAACCAGATGATGGGCGACATGAAGGACATGAAGGACAGCATGTAAGCGACGGCGCGGGATAAGAAGCCGAAGGCGGCAGGTTTAAGCGGCGGCAACAGCGCGCTTCGACCTGTCGCCTTTTGCTTTCTCCGGCGCGGCTCAGGTAACATCGCCCCTGTTTTTAGTAAGGAGCAAACGCGTATGTCAGCAATTGAAACCGCCATGCCGCCCGCCGCGAACCAGCAGGGCTTGGAGATTCGCCCGACGCCGCGCGAGGAGATGAATCTCTACCCGCTCGACACTTTCCCCTACGAGTTCGTCGGGCGCGAGATCACCGTCAGTTTCGAGATGCCGGAGTTCACGGCCATCTGCCCCTTCTCCGATTTTCCGGACTTCGCCAATATCCGCCTCGCCTATGTGCCGGACGAGCGCTGCGTCGAACTGAAAAGCCTCAAGCTCTACATCAATTCATTTCGCAACGTGAAGATTTTCCACGAGCACGTCATCAACGTCATCCTCGAAGACTTCGTCCGCGCCTGCGCTCCGTTAAGCGTCGAACTCGAAGGCGACTTCAACATTCGCGGCAACATCAAGACGGTCGTGCGCGCGAGCTATAAGAAACAGTAACGCGGCTCGCCGTGCGCCGGGCGGCGCATTTAATAGGAACTATTTATGCGCATTAGTGTCAAATGCTATGCTCGTTCCGATTAACTCGCATTGAAGGGAAGTTCGCCGTGTTACGTCTTAGCCGCCGTCTTGTCGCGCTGCTTACCTTTGGCATTGGCCTCTTCGCCGTTTCGTTCTTTCAACCATCCGGCGCGCTTCATGGTGTCTACAGGGTTGTCGTCCCGCCTGTTCCGGTTCCGCTCACCCACGAGGAGATAGCGGTGTTGCCGCATTCGTGCGGTACTCTCGTCGTCTCGATTGCAGCGAATGGGAACTTAAAGCTGAACGAATGGGACGTGGTCGGCAGTGTCGAAGAACCCGAAGCGATGATCGTAAAGTTGGGCGGCATCTTTCGGGAGCGGGCTGATAACCGTGCCTACAAGCAAGGCATGGAGCATCGCCCCGACCTGCCGGAATCCGAGCGTGTCTTGCGAGAGGTTGTCGTCAGGTCTCCCCTCTCTGTACCCTACGGCGACGTGGCGAAAGTTATAGATGCGGTTAGAGCCGCAGGCGCGAGTCCGGTCGTGTTGCAACTGGACGAGTTGCCGCACTAGATTGTTCTCTCCATACTTCCCGACAGTTTGCGATGGACGAAGTTCTTTATGACCCTTGGAATCATAGGTATCGCCATCCTCGTCGCGCTCATCGTGCTGTTTCTGGTGTGGCGGACGGTGAAGGTGTTCGTCAAACTCATGCTCGTCGGCCTCGTCGCGCTGCTCGTCGTCGCCGCGCTCGTGTGGTGGAACTTCGCGGGCGGGACGACCGGTTCGACCGGGAACGCGAATCGCCCTGCCGCCAATACGCGCCGCAACACGAATCGCTGACTCGCACGAGAACGCAGACCCGCACGAGAACGCTGGCTCGCCGCCTTTGACCCCGCATGGCCGAGACCGACACCGACGCCGACGACAAATTCGACGCCTCGATCAGCCCCGAAGCGTTGGACGAACGCGCGCCCGGCCTCTTTAGTCGTTATCGCCGTTTGCCGCACAACGTCGTCGTCATCAGCCTCGTCAGTCTCTTGAACGATGCTTCGAGCGAGATCATTTATCCGCTCCTGCCGGTCTTCCTCTCGGTCTCGCTCGGCGCGTCGCCCGCCATCATCGGCCTCATCGAAGGCGGCGCGGAATCCGTCTCAAGCTTTCTGAAACTCTTCGCCGGGCACTTGAGCGACCGCACCGGCAGACGCAAAGCGCTGGTCGTCTTCGGCTACGCGCTGGCGAGCGTCACGCGCCCGCTCCTGGGATTTGCGACGAGTTGGCCGCAGGTCTTCGCCGTGCGTTTCACAGACCGTATCGGCAAGGGCATACGCAGCGCGCCGCGCGACGCCATGATCGCCGACTCGGCTGACCCCGCCGAGCGCGGCCTCGCCTTCGGTTTTCACCGCGCGATGGATCATCTGGGCGCGGTCTTAGGCCCGCTCTTGGGCTTCGCGCTCCTCATACTCATCGCGGCCAACTACAACTCGCCGACGCTGGCCGAGTACCGCTTGATCTTTCTCGCCGCCTCCGTGCCCGCGCTCGCCGCCGTGCTCGTCGCCGCCTTCGCGATTCACGAGACGCGCAAGGCAAGCGTAAACGCCGCGCCCGCCACCGCTGCCGTCACAAACGCGCCGCCGCGCTTTTCTCTGCGCGGCTTCGACGGAAACTTCAAACGCTTCCTCGTCATCCTCGCGCTTTTCACGCTGTCGAATTCTTCGGACGCGTTTCTGCTCCTGCGCGCGCGCGAGGTGGGAATTTCGACGGCGACGATTCCTCTGCTCTGGGCTGCGCTGCACGTGATGAAGGTCATCAGTTCGCTCGTCGGCGGCGACCTCTCGGACAGGCTGGGGCGCAAGACTTTGATCGTCACGGGCTGGCTCTTTTACGCCGCCGTCTATCTCGGCTTCGCGTTCGTCTCGACCGTCGGGGGCGCGTGGACGCTTTTTCTGGTCTATGGCATCTACTTCGGTCTGGTTGAAGGCGCGGAGAAGGCGCTCGTCGCCGACCTCGTGCCCGCAGACAAACGCGGCACGGCATACGGCCTCTACAATCTGGCGTTCAGCATCACGGTCTGGCCTGCGTCGCTGTTGATGGGCGCGCTGTGGAGTTGGCGCGGCGCGAGCGTGGCCTTCATTGCGAGCGCGTGCGTCGGCACGACAGCCGCACTCCTGCTCGCACTCGGCGTCCGCCCCGGCGCGAAACGGGTTGAAACCTGACATCCGCAATCCCGATGGTCGCTTGCAGACATTTTTTCCGGTAAGATCAATTTCTCATGGACTCTTCAAACTACCGTCTGATCACCGCGCCCGCCGAACTCAACGCGGCCATCGCCGAACTCTCCGAGCAGGCCGCCGTCGGCTTCGACACGGAAACCACCGCGCTCGATCCTTATCGCGGGCGCATACGCCTCGTACAGTTCGCCTCGCCCGACGGCGCGGCTTACATCATCGATCTCGATTGCTTCGGTGAAGGCACAAGCCTCGCGGAAAGTGAGACGCTCGCGCCGCTTCGCCGCCTGCTCGCCGCGCCGCGCCCGGTGAAGGTGGCGCACAACGCGAAGTTCGACGCCAAGTGGACGAAGCATCGACTCGGCGCGGAACTCGGCGGCATCTTCGACACGATGCTCGCCAGCCAGATCGTCTCGGCGGGCGAATCGGAAGATCGACACTCGCTCGCCGCCGTCGCCGCGCGCTACCTCGACGAGACCGTAGACAAGTCCGAACAACTCAGCGATTGGAGCGGCCAACTCTCCCCAGCACAACTCGAATACGCCGCGCGCGACGCCGCGCTCATGCTCCCCTTGCGCGAGCGCCTCATCGAACTCTTGAAGCGCGACGGCCTCGTCGCTGTCGCGCAACTCGAATTCGAATGCGTCGTGCCGGTCGCCTGCCTCGAACTCGCCGGAATTTTCCTCGACGCCGCGCGCTGGCGCGAACAGATCGCCATCGTCAAAGAGAAGCGCGCGAAACTCGCCGAAGAACTTCAGGCGATGCTCGCCGTCGGCACGGTGCAGGGCTCTCTGTTCGAGAACGCGCGCGCCGACATCAACCTCGACTCGCACACGCAACTCACCGCCGCGCTCAAACGCCTCACGCCCCCCATCCCGCTCCCCGATTCCACGCGCAACTGGAAACTCCAACCGCTCGCCGCAGACTACCCGGTCATCGCCAAGCTGCTGGAATATCGCACCGTGCAAAAGTCGCTCACGAGTTACGGCGAAAACATCCTCGAAGAGATCAACCCGAAGACCGGACGCATTCACGCCAACTTCCACCAGATCGGAGCGCCGACGGGGAGGTTCGCGTGTACTAATCCGAACGTGCAACAGGTGCCGCACGCCTTCGAATACCGGCGCTGCTTCCGCGCGCAGGACGGCAATAAACTCGTCATCGCGGATTATTCGCAGATCGAACTCCGCATCCTCGCGCACGTCACGGAGGACAAGGGCTTCATCGAGGCGTTCAATTCGGGCGCGGACTTGCACCGCGTTGCCGCCGCGCAGGTCTTCAACACGCCGCTCGAAGAGGTGACCAGAGAACAGCGCGATTTCGCCAAGCGGCTCAATTTCGGCGTGGTCTATGGCATCGGCGCGCAGCGTTTCTCGATGATGACCGGCATCCCTCTGACCGAAGCCGAGAGCATCCTCGCGCGCTACTTCCAGACCTATCGCGGCCTCGACACGTGGCTGAGAGATGCGGCGCGCAAGGCTCTGCGCGAGCGCACGGCGCGCACCATGTCCGGGCGGCTCGCGCGCTTCAACTTCGACCCGGAAGACCGTCAGGCCGCCTCGCTCGCGCAGCGCAACGGCAAGAACATGCCCATCCAGGGCGCGTCCGCCGACATCTTGAAGCGCGCCCTGCGGCTCTTGCATGACAGGTTGAAAGAGACTTCGGCGCGCGTCGTCAACATCGTGCACGACGAGATCGTCGTCGAATGCGAGGCGGCGCAGGCCGCAAGCGTCGCGCGCGTGGTGGAAGAGGCCATGTGCGCGGCGGGCGAAGAATACGTCACGCGCGT
>DASQDV010000711.1:0-6796 GCA_035633995.1 Pyrinomonadaceae bacterium
AAGCGGTCGAGCAGTTGCGGCCTGAGTTCGCCTTCTTCCGGGTTGCCGGAACCAACCAGCACAAACTCCGACGGGTGCTCAATCGAAATGCCCTCGCGCTCGACGCGGTTGCGCCCCGAAGCCGCCACGTCGAGCAGCAGATCGACCAGGTGGTCTTCGAGTAAATTGACTTCGTCAACGTAGAGAAACCCGCGATGCGCGCGCGCCAGCAGACCCGGCTCGAAAGTCCTGACTCCTTCTTTGATCGCACGTTCAAAGTTGATCGCGCCCGCCACGCGGTCTTCGGTGGCGTTCAAGGGCAGATCAACTACGGGCACGGGCGCGCGTTCTGCCGGTAGTTTGCCCGTCTCGGCGAGGCGCGTCCGGCAATCGGCGCAAAGGTTCGATTCCGCCGCCGGGTCGCAGCCGTAGAGACAGCCGCGCGCTTTCGAGAGCGGCGGCAACAGTTCGGCCAGCGCGCGCACGGCGGTTGATTTTCCCGTGCCGCGATGTCCCATGATGAGGACACCGCCGACCGAAGGCGCGACGACGTTCAAGAGCAGGCCGAGTTTCAGTTCCTCCTGCCCGACGATGGCCGCGAAAGGATAGACCCGCTGCTTCGAGAGCGTTCGGGCATCGCGCTGGTCGGGAATGTTTGTGCGTCGCGCCATCTGGTCGCGGGTCGTCTGGAAGCGGGCTTGATAATTTGTTAGAGCGTGTGTGCGAACGTCTGTTCGATACGAAACTCGTTCTCTACATGAAGGGGCGCGCGTGCGTGGCCGCGCTCAACCGAGACGATTCGAGATTGGAGCCGGGGCGACTCGCAAGGCCGTGTAGCGCCTCGTCAAAACATGGCCGACGAGCGAGAGCGCGGCGACGCCGATGAGCGACAGCACGACGGGCGCGCTCACCACCCCCGCCGCCGAACCTGCGCCGACAGCGTTATGCACGGCGGTCGCGTAGACGTAAGACTTGATGCCCATCGCCGCGAGCGTCGCAATTAAAAAACGCGCGGGCGGGATGTGCGCCAGCCCCGCCGCATAGTTGACGATGCTGTGCGGGCTGGGGGCGAGCCGCAGGCCAAAGAGCGCGAGGAAACTCGAATGTGTTGACAGGAAACGCCGCGCGCGACCGCCGCGAAAACGCTCCGCCCACCCGCCGCCGACGAAACGCGCGAACACATAACCGCACGCCGCGCCGAGCACGCAGCCCGTCGTCGTGATCAAAGCAGACCAGTGCGGCGGAAACAGGAGCGGCGTGAGGATGAGAAAATATGAGGCCGTGAGGCCGCACGTCAAACTCGCCGTCATAATGAGGACGATGGCGAGCGCCGTGAAGACGCCTGCCCCGCTCGCCTGCCACTGCTCCGGCGAAGACCACATCTCGCCGCGACTGTAGAGCAGAAGCGCGACGAGAACGGCCAGCAACACGACGGCCACACGCCACGCGCCCGCCGCGCGCCGTCTGCCGCCGCCGCGCGCTTCCCCTTCCCTGTTTTGTCGCGCTTCCATTCGCTCGCCCGAAAAACTCGCTCGCGCCGCTTCCGGTTGCCGCGCTAAGGCTCGATTGACATGCGCAGCACCGAACTCATCGGCTGCCTCTCGACCGTCCCGTTCTTCGAGACGATCAAGAGCATGCCCCTCTCGACCGTCACGCGCCGCACGCTCGACATATTGCGCACGAATGTTTCGCCGTCGCGCATGACGAGGACGAGACGCGTGCCCGGAGCCTCCGGCGGCGTTGCGCTTGTCTCTGCGGGAGTCGAAGGGACGGCTACTGCATCGGCAGGCGGCGCGGCGCCGGTTCTTCTCGCCGTCGTCGTGTTACGGTTGTTGCGCGCACGCGGCACACGCACGGGTCGCGCCCTCTCAGGCTTCGGCGTGGCGGCCTTCTCCGCCGCGTCAGATGCGGCGCGCGCCTCCGCCTTTGCAGTTTCATTCGTATCCGTTTCCGGCTTCGACGTATCGTTTTTCGCAGCGTCGCTCGTGTCCGCCTTCGGACTATTCCTTCGCGCCGCGTCCGTGCGAGGGGCGCGTCGCGGGGGCGTTCTGGTTCTCGCCGGGCGAGCCGTAGTCGGCGCTCGTTTCGGCGTGACGGGCGGCGGTTCAGGCGCGTCTGCGGTCTTCTCACTTTCTTCTCTGGCAACTTCCGTCACGGGTTCTTCTATGCGCGCGCCGACCGAAGAGACGCGTCTAACTTTCCTGTCCGCGCTTCTCGCAGGCGACGAGTTCGTGGCGGCTGTCTCGTCAACGGGCGCGGCGGCAGGATCACTTGCGAGACGTGTGGCGGGTTTGAATGCGCCGCCGAGGCGGATGCGATAAGTTCCTTCCGCGTCGTTCGGCGTGCGCGCCTGCACGCGCAGGATGAGCGGTTCTTCGCGGCGCAGGTAGATGGTCTTCGCCGCGCGGCTCGCGCCGCCCCCGGCGTAGAGCGTTACTTTAGTGAGCGGGCGCAGATTGTTGGCGAGAAAGATGTCTATGTCGCCGTCGAGATTGTTGCTCTCAACCGTCAGTTCGAGGTCGCCTTGCAGGCCGTTGAAGGTGTAGAAGAAGCGCGTCGCGCGCGAGTCGCCCACGTCGAGCGGGAGAATGCGCCCGCTGATCTCGTTTGAGATAACGGGCGTCGGCGCGTTGAGATCAATTGACTGCGCGAAGACGGACGACTGCGCCGCCGCAGCACAGAGCAGCAAGGCTGCAACCGTTGCCGACGAGATGAGCCGCCCTCTTCCTGATCTTAATTTGAAAGCTATAAAAGGCATCGGTATAACGCGAGACGGACTTGAACGAAAGAGAGTTTAACAGTCTCGACGATAGCTCACAAAGCCCGCGCGCTACAGGCGCTTCGGGAAATAAAAAGGGCAGCACCTTACATGCCGCCCCTGATTCATTCGCTGGCGCTAGATTGATGCCGAACGACGGCGTTAATATTGCGCCCCCTTCGTCGAGAAACAATGCCCCGCGCCCTTGCAATATCCCTCGATCTCGTTACAATCCACGCGCACCGGACTATGGCCGAGGAGGTTCGATTATGTTTGGCAGACGTTACATCATTCCTGCGGCGTTTATGATCTGCGTTCTCTGCGCCGCCGCGCAGGCCGAGCAGATCACTTTCACCACTTCGGGGCAATTCGCCAACGGCTCGAACACCGTCACCTCCGGCGGTGCTACCGTGACCTACACGCCGGGGCCGCTGACCTCCCTTACCGTAGTCATGAGCAATCAGGCCTTCACGCTCAATCTGGGGAAGTTTACCGTCAGCGGCACAGGCACTTTCGCAACGACGCTTTTCACCTTAACCATCAACCAGACATCGCCCACCGCCGAGACCGTCGTATTCAACGGCACGCTCTCCGGCACGGTCGGCAGCACCTTACAGATATTCTTAGACCCCGTACAGGTAGGCGTCGGCCCCATTGATGTCACCGGGCAGCGCCTCATCTACGCCCCGAGAGGCGACGTGTCGGGCATCGGAAGGGAGACCTTCAGATTATCGCCGGGCGAGAATGTGGTGCGCGGGTTCGTTCAGCCCGTACCCGAGCCGGCGACGATGCTACTACTGGCTACGGGACTGGCTGGTGCGGCGGCCAGCAGGATGCGTAAGCGCCGCAAGCGGTAAGTCGGGCGATGCTGATTCAAGGCCGCTGCCGGAAGTTCTCCGACGACGAACTCGTGTTGGAGAGATATTTCGCCCCTGCCTTAACTTCTTTGGTTTTCTAAATGAGGATGTTGGTGCCGAAGGGGGGACTCGAACCCCCACGAGTTACCTCACACGCCCCTCAAACGTGCGCGTCTACCAGTTCCGCCACTTCGGCTGATGAAATTGTCAAACGTGCGCGCCGCGCTTTCCGAAGCCTGACGGCTTCGCTGCAAACACGACAACGCTTCCTTACTTGCTCGGCTGCGGCGACGCTGCCGGCTGCGCGTTGCTGTTGGCGTTCGTGTCGTTGCCCGCTGCGTTCGTGTTTGCGGCGGGCGTGGCCTCGCCGCCGGTGCCCGGCGTTTGCGTCGTCGTTCCGGCGGGCGCTGTAGTCGTGCTGCCGTCCGGCGCGGCGGGCGCGGCGGGCGCGGGCTGCTCGGTAGTGGTTTCGGCATCGCCCGAGACGACCGAGCGCGAACCCGTGACGATGGGCAGCGAGAGCGTCAGCGCGACGAGCATAAAGAGCGCGGCGGCGACGATGGTGATCTTCGCCAGAATAGTCTGCGTGCCGCGTGGCCCGAACGCCGTGCTCGACACCGAACTCGTAAAGAGCGCGCCCGCGTCGGCCTTACCCGGCTGCAAGAGCACCGCGACGACCAGCACGAGGCACGACAGGATAAATAGTCCGTATAAAAAATAGGTCAGCAAAACTCGATCCTCGTTTCAAAGAGTTTCAGGTTTCAAGTTCCAGGTCTGAATGTCGCTCATTCATTAACCTGAAACCTGAGACTTGAAACTTACAAATTGTAATGTACGATCTGCGCGAACGTGTCGGCTTCCAGCCCTGCGCCGCCGACGAGCGCGCCGTCAACGTCCGTTTGCTTCATCAATCCGGCGATGTTGTCGGGCTTGACCGAGCCGCCGTAGATGACGCGGAGCGCGGCGGCCAACTCCTGCGAGTGCCTCTCCGCGAAAACGCGCCGGATAAACGCATGCATTTCCTGCGCTTGTTCCGGCGTCGCGCTGTGTCCGGTGCCGATAGCCCAGACGGGTTCATACGCGATGATGATACGGGCGAGGTCGGAGGATGTCAAACCGCGCAAGCCGCCCTCAACCTGCCCGCGCACGACCGATTCGGCGTTGCCCGATTCGCGCTGCGCCAGCGTCTCGCCGACGCACACGATACACGTTAAATCCGCCGCCAGAGCCGCCTGCGTCTTGAGATTGACGAACGTGTCGGTCTCGAAATAATACTGCCGCCGCTCCGAATGGCCGACAATCACGTGCGTCGCGCCCACGTCACGCAGCATGTCGGCGGCGATTTCGCCCGTGTGCGCGCTGTGCCTGATCTCGGTCGAACAGTCCTGCCCGGAGATGCGTATGTTCGAACCTTCCAGACGATCCGCGACAGTCTTCAGAGACGTGAACGTCGGGGCGATGATGACCTCGCAATGATTCACGTTCGCGACGAGCGGGCGCAAAGCGAGCGCCGTCGCCACCGAGTCGGCGACCAACTTGTACATCTTCCAGTTCGCGACAATGACAGGTTTTCTCATAGCAGCAGAGGTCAGAGGTTAGAGGTTAGGGATTAGTAGAAAGCAGTTTTCACTGGCCTCTCACTTCTAACCTCCGACCTCTTCATTTGTCATTCAATGCGGCGACGCCGGGGAGTTCGTCGCCCGCCAAGAATTCGAGGGTCGCGCCGCCGCCGGTCGAGATGTGCGTGATGCGTTCGGCAACACCGGCCTGCGTGATGGCGGCGACCGAATCGCCGCCGCCGACGATGACGGTCGCGCCCCTGTCAGCCGCTTCCGCGACGGCTCGCGCAATGCCGATTGTGCCATCGTCGAAACCCAGTTCCTTCTCTTCAAAGACGCCCATCGGGCCGTTCCAGATGATCGTCCGCGCGTCTGCGAGCGCGCGCGAGAAGTGCGCGACGGTTTCGACGCCGATGTCGAGTCCGACCAGACCGGCGTTCGTAAACTCGATGGGAATGGTCTTCTTGCTCTTGAGCGGTTCGTAGCTGTCCACCACCTGATGATCGGTCGGGAGCAACAGTTCGACTCCGGCTGCCTCGGCGCGCTCTTTGATGTCGCGCGCCGTCTGCAACTTGTCGTCTTCGACGAGCGACTTGCCGACCGTGAAGCCTTCAGCCTTGAAGAAGGTGTAGGCCATCGCGCCGCCGATGAGAAGTTTATCCACGCGCCGCGCGATGAGCGCCTCGATAACCGCGATCTTGTCGGACACTTTCGCGCCGCCGAGGATGGCGACGAACGGGTGTTCGGGGTCGTTGATGACGCGCCCCAGATAATCGAGTTCCTTCTGCATCAGAAGCCCCGCCGCCGCTTGCCGGACGTGCTTCGTGATTCCGGCGGTCGAAGCGTGCGCGCGATGCGCCGCGCCGAAAGCGTCGTTCACGTACACGTCGCACAAACTCGCCAACTCTTTCGCGAACGCGTCGTCGTTCTTCTCTTCCTCCGGGTGAAAGCGTAGATTTTCGAGCAACAACACGTCGCCGTCTGCGAGCGCGTCAACCTTCGCCCGCGCCGCTTCGCCCGTGCAATCTTCCGCAAAGGCGACTTCGCGCCCCAACAACTTCGAGAGATGCGCGGCGACCGGTCGGAGGCTGTATTTCTCCACGCGCTCGCCCTTCGGCCTGCCCAGATGCGAGGCTAGAATCACGCGTGCGCCCTGTTCGGTCGCATATTGAATCGTCGGCAACGCGCCCCGCACGCGTGTGTCGTCCTCCACCACGCCGTCCTTCAAAGGCACGTTGAAATCCACGCGGATAAACGCGCGCTGCCCCTTCAAGTCGAGGTCTTTGATTGATAGCTTCATAAGAAAGAATTTCGAGTTTCAGGTTTCAGGTTTCAAGTCTGATATGTTCTTGAACTTGAAACCTGAAACCTGAAGCCTGAAACTTTTTAAAGTCCTTTTTGCGCCATGAACTTGACGAGGTCGCGGACGCGGCAGGAGTAGCCCCACTCGTTGTCGTACCACGCGAGCACTTTGATGAGTTTGCCGCCGATGACTTTGGTGTAGTCGGCGTCAACAATGGACGAGTTCGGGTTGCCGCGAAAATCTATGGAGACGAGCGGCTCTTCAGAGAAGGCGAGGATGCCTTGCAATTCTTCGCCCGCCGCGTTCTTCAAAGCCTGATTGACCGCCTCGGTCGTCGTCT
>DASQDV010000712.1:0-2601 GCA_035633995.1 Pyrinomonadaceae bacterium
CGAGAGCATAGAGGAGTTTCGCGTCGGCGTGACGAATCCGAACGCTTCGTTCGCGCGTTCGGCGGGCGGGCAGGTCGCGCTCGTCGGGCGGCGCGGCTCGAACGACTTTCACGGCGCGCTCTACTGGTATCACCAGAACGACAACCTCAATGCCAACAGTTGGACGAACAACCGCAGCGCCGTTCCGAAAGCCGAGTCGAAAGACAACCGCTACGGCTTTCGCTTAGGCGGCCCCCTCAGGCAAAACCGCGCCTTCTTTTTCACGAACTATGAGGGGCGCAATTTCTCGCGCGTCTTCGACGTGACGCGCATCGTGCCGACCGACACGCTGCGTCGCGGCACCGTGCGCCTGCGCGACAACGCGGGGCGCGTCGTCTCTTACGATTTAGCGAGTTCGACCCTGTGCGCTCCGTCCAACAACACGCGCTGCGACCCGCGCGGGCTGGGTTTGAGTCCGAGCGTCGCCGCGCTCTGGTCGCTGCTTCCGCAGGGCAACGACCCCGCGAGCGGCGACGGGCTGAACACCATCGGCTGGCGCGCGACCGCCACCGCGCCCTTAGAAAACGACTACTTCGTCACGCGCTTCGACTACGGCCTCACGCCCGGCTGGCTGCTCAACGCCTCCGCAACCTACGCCCGCCGACTCTCCACGCTCGGCGGCGCAAACGCCCAGCAACAGCAACTCGACATACGCAATGGCCGCGCCGTCTTCAACGGCGACGCGCCCTTGCGCGGGCAAAACGTCTCGCTCGGCCTGACGGGCGCGCACACGCAAAATTTCAGCAGCAACGTCAAGCTCGGCTGGACGCGTGATCGACAATCAACCTCGCCCTTCAGCCCTTCGGTCGTGGCGAACCTGCTCAACATCCCCGGCACGCTCACGAGTGCGGGCAACGTCGCGCTCAACATCGGCGGCGGCAATCTCGATCAACTCGTCAGCGAGCCGATTGACGTGGACAGCCAGCGCGCACGCGCGCAGACGAACGACAACGAATCTTTCCAGCTCGTCTACGACGGCACGTGGATCAAGGGCAGGCACTCCACGCAGTTCGGCGCGAACGCGCGCCACATCATCACGCGCCACACGCGCAACGCCAAGATCACCGGCTCGCTCGCCTCGCTCGGAGCGGACATCTTTCGCGGCAGCAACATCCTCATCCCGAACACCTCGCGCCCGCCCACCTGCGCCGCACAGAATCAGACCAACTGCCTGCGCGCGGGAGATGTCAGCCAGTGGGACGCACTCTTCGCCGCCGTGACGGGCATGGTTGATACCGTCAGCGTGCTCGCCGTCCGCGACGCAGATTTGAATCCCCTGCCCTTCGGCACGCCGCTCTCCGCAGACACCACGCATAACGCTTACGACTTCTACTTTCAAGACCGCTGGCAACTGCGCCCCACGCTCTCGCTCTCGCTCGGCCTCTCCTACGGCTGGCAGCGCCCGCCCGTTGAAAAGCAGGGGCGGCAGACGCGCATGATCAACCTGGACACGGGCGTCGCGCTCACCTACGACAATTACATCGAACCGCGCCGCGAGGCCGCGCTGCGGGGTGAGATTTACAACCCGCGCATCGCCTTCCAACCCGTCAACCTGTCAGGCGGCCATCTGTTCAAGACCGACTGGAACAATCTTGCGCCGCGCGTCGCCCTCGCGTGGAACCCATCGTTTGCGAAAGGCAGTTTCCTCGACAGTCTCTTCGGCGACCGCCGGACGGTCGTGCGCGGCGGCTTCGCCGTCCTCTATGATCGCGTCAACACGTTCGAGTCGGTCATCATCCCGATGCTCGGCGTCGGCTTCAGCCAGACGGTCAGCCTGCGCGCGCCCGCCTGCACCGCGGGCGGCGCGGGCGACGCAGGTTGTCGCCCGAACGCGACCGCGCCCGCTTCCGTCTTCCGCGTAGGCGTTGACGGCAGCCTGCCTGTGCCCGTGCAGACCGCCGTAGGCGGCCCCTTCACGCCTGCGCAGCTGTTCGGCGAAACGCTCTCCTTTCAGGTTGATCCCGATTTCGACGTGGGCGAAAACTACAGTTTCGACTTTACCGTCCAGCGCGAACTGCCGCGCGGCGGCGTCGTCCTCGAACTCGGCTGGATCGCACGCCTCGGGCGCAAACTACCCGCGAGCGTCAACTTCAACTCATCGCCCTACTTCCACACGGACGCGCGCTCGGGACAGACTTTCGCGCAGGCTTTCGACTCGGTCGCGCAGGCTTTGCGCGCGGGCACAACTGCCGCGAACATCCCGGCGCAAATCTGGTTTCAAAACAACGTGCCCGGCGGGACGGCGCGCGCGGTCGCGGGCAACGAAGCCAACTTCATCAACGGCAACGTCTCGAACATTTTTCAGACGATAGACCTCGCGCGATTGGCAAGCGGCCTTACGCCCTTCAACAATTTGCAAACGCAGACGGCCTTCGTCCGCACCAGCATCGGGCGCTCCAACTATCACGCCCTCGCGCTCGTCCTGCGCAAGCGCCTCGCGCGCACGCTGACGTTTGACTTCAACTACACCTTCTCGAAGTCGCTCGATCAAACAAGCGCCATGCAGAACTCTACAAATGCGATGCAGAACGCCTTCGCGCCCGACTTCGACTACGGCCCCTC
>DASQDV010000713.1:0-5213 GCA_035633995.1 Pyrinomonadaceae bacterium
GTGGATGGGCGTCAGTTTTTCGAGGCCGGGATAGGGCACGCCCTGCAATTTTCCGAGCAGTTCCACCTGCGGCGGGCGACCGGGCGAGAAGATCAGGTCGCTGACCTTGTCGGAGACGGCGAGCATCGTGTGCAGGACGTGAACGAAATTAAGAGGCGCAGCGGCGTGCGCGCCGCCATTGTCAGTTGCGTGTGTGCCCGTCGCCTGCGGGGCGGGCGGCTGGTGAGTCGTCATAAATTTTGCGTGTGATTACGAGAATTTGGATTCGGGAAAAGTTTCGAGAGGTTTGCGGCGCGTGAGTTACGAGCCGCGCGGCCTGTGCGGGGTGGCCGCGACAACCGGACACTACTACTCTACTGTTTCCAGCAAACTTTCGTAAAGCCTGAAACGAAAAAAAAACGTGGCGGGCAAACAACTGCGCCCTTTCCGGCGTACATCAAATTGGAGGCAAGGCACGGGATGTGCTTGAGGTTCTGGCAATCGGCATCCCGCACGCCCGGAAGGAGGCGCTTCAAGTTTATGGCAACCTACAGAGACCCTGTCAGAGTTTTTGCCCCGCTAGAGGTGGTTGAGCGCCTGCTGGAGATTCGCGAAGAAGCGGGTTACTCTCCCGAAATTTTTCTCCGCTCGTCCGATGACTTGGCAGCATACTTCGATGCTTACGGCTTCGACGTTTACGCGTTCACCGAACGCGAAGCCGAATTTCACTACGGTCGCTACCGCGCCGCGCTCGCCCCCGGCGGCGACCACGCGCACAGTTCGCCGACCGCACACTGATTTTCAAACCATTCGGCAAGTTTAACCGGGACGGGGGAGTTGACCTTGAAAGGGTCGCCCCCGTTTCGCTCGTTCAGCGGGCTTTGACGACGACAAAGGTTACGTCGTCAGCCGCGCCGCGCCCTTCCGTCCATTCGATCACGTCTTCGTGGAGAAAGTCGATTAACGCGCGCGCGCTCAACTCGCGCCCTTCCCTCACCTTGCGTTCGAGCCGCTCGCGCCCGTACTCGATGCCCGCTTTGTTCGAGGCCTCCGTGATGCCGTCGGTGTAGAGCACGATGATCTGGCCGGCCTGAATGGGCAGGTAGTATTCGTAGTAGCGCGTGTCGCGGAACATGCCGAGCGGGATGCCGCCGCGTTCGATGAAGCGCGCGTTGCCTTCCGCGTCCATCAGGAGCGGCGGGTTATGCCCGGCGTTGGCGTAGGCGAGCGTGCGGTTCGTCGCGTCGAGCGCGCCGTAGAAGGCCGTCACGTACTGGTTGTTCTCGATTGACTCCCAGAGCAGATAATTGACCTTCGACATCGAGATGTTCGGCGCGTAGCCGATATGAATGGCGGCGCGCAAGGAAGCGCGCAGGAAAGCCATCAACAGCGCGGCGGGCACGCCCTTGCCCGACACGTCGGCGATGACGATGCCGAGATGATCCTCGTAAAGACTGACGAAGTCGTAATAGTCGCCGGAGACTTCTTCGGTCGAGAAATTGTAGGCGCTGATGTCGAAGCCTTCGAGTACGGGGTCGCGTTCGGGCAGCAGTTCGAGTTGGACGTGGCGCGCGACTTCGAGTTGCGCTTGCAGGCGTTTCTTTTCCACCGACTGCTCGTAGAGCATCGCCTTCTCGATGATGATCGCGACCTGCGAGGCGAGCAGCATCAGGATTTCGAGATCGTCCTCGGTGTAAGCGTTCTTGCGGTCGCTTTCCAGATCAAACGCGCCGATCACTTCGTCGTTCGAGATGATCGGCGCGACCATCTCCGAACAGGTTTCGCGCCGCGCATTGACGTAGCGCGGGTCGAGGCTCACGTCCGGCACGATCAGCGGCTCGCCCGTCTGCGCGGCGTAGCCGAGCAAGCCCTCGCCGACTTTCAGGTGAAGGTCGGTCAGTTCGTTGATGTCGTAGCCGCGCACGGAGGTCGTGCTGAAACCTTTGAGCGCGCCGAGTTCATTCGCGCCCTGCGATTTGCACTCGATCATGTAAATGCCCGCCGCATCGTAAGGGATGAGCGACCCGAGCGTGTCCATGACGAGTTCGAGCACCTCGTCCACGTCGAGCGAGCGGCTGATCTTCTTCGTGATGTCCAAGAGCATCCGCAGCTTATCAACGACGGTCAACTTCGTCGCCGCCGTCGCCGCCGTCGCCATCTCCGCCGCATCTTTGATCTGTTCACTCATAAGGGGAAACTGCCTTGCGCGCCGGGTACGATTATAAAGGATGGACGGCGAATTGTCCGTAGTCAGTAGTCCGTCGTCCGTAGTCGATAATCTGTTGTTAGTTGTCAGTGTTCAATTCAAGCTTTACCAACTCGCGTCGCCGCCACATGCAACTGACAACTGACGACTGACCACTGACATTCCTCTCATCCTCTTTCTTCAAGCGCGTTCTCCGTCAACAGGGCAAACTCCAGAGCCGCTGCCGGATGATACCGGAAGAAGTCGTTAACGTCGGCGGGGAGCGTGAGTCGAGCGAGCGCGAGCGAGCGTGAGGCGAAAAGTTCTTCGTAGCGGCAGGCGGCGCGCTCGCCCGCCGCGTCCGGGTCGAGCGCGGCGACGACGCGGAAGCGTCCGAGAGGCGCGAGCCATTCCGCTTTCAAGCCGCCCGCTCCAACCAAACCGACCGCCGCGAAATTGTGCGCCAGGAGCGTCAACGTGTCCGTAAAACCTTCAACGAGATAGACGACGCTCCCGCTCGCGAGTTCGCTCAAACTATCTACGTTGTAGAGCGACGGCACGACGCCGCGCATGTTGTGCCAGCGCGGCTCGACGCCTGCGGCGGTCGTCCGCGCCTGCAAATAGACCGCGCGCCCCTCCACGCGAAAGGGAAAGAGCAGGCGGTGGCGATAAAACGTCAAATGCGCACGCGCATTGAACAGGCCGCTTCGCTGCAACTCTTCGAGCGCGAACGCCTCGCGCATCCTTCGCATCACGCGGCGGTAAGCGCGGCGCGGGAAATAGACGACGCCGGCGCGCCGCGCTGTCGCCCCGTCAATTCCGCGACGCGCCAGATAACCCAGCCCTTCCCCCTGATCTTCCGCGCGACACACGGCGAGGAACTTTTCGCAGACGGCGCTCACGCGCTCCTTCGCGAGCGGTTCGAGTTGTGCTTGCCCGGTCGCCGCCGCATCTTCGTCGGGCGCGGCGCGCAGCGCGAGCGAGGGTTGCGGGCGGCTGCGTCCCACGAGTCCGAGTTCGCGCGCCAGTTCACGCACGGCGCGGCTGAACTTTACCTCGTGCATGAGTTCGTAGAAGCGTATGGCGTCGCCGCCTTCGTCGCGCGAGAAGCAATGGAAGAGGCCGCGCGTGAGGTCTACCGAGAGGCTCGGGTGGCCTCTGCCGCTGTGCGCGTGTGCGGGGATGGGGCAGAGCGTTTGCAGACGCCCAGACGCGGGATGCGCGTTCGGGCAGTAACGCAGATAAAAGGAGCGGTAATCAATGACGCGTTTGATCTCGTCGCGCAAGACGAGCAGGCGTTCGCGCCGCGCAGGCGACTCGTCAACGGGCATGGCCGTTGTTGCTCGCGTAAGCCTGCCGCGCCGCCCAGCGCGCCTCGACCTCTTCGGCGTGCCGCGTGCGATACTCGCCCCACAGACGCGACACCTTCATCCGGTACTCCACAAGTTCGCGGCTCACGTTGAAACGCCGCGCGATCTCCGTCGAAGTCTTGCCCGCGAGCACGTAGCGCCGGAGCGACGAGTAAGGCACGAGCGCCGCTGCGCCCACTGCGTAAGCCGCCTCCTCGTCCGCCTCGTTGTAATCGCGCGCCACAGTCTTCCCCTGCTTGTTCTGCGCGACGATTGATAGCCGGTTTGCCTTGTGTCCGAGAAAGACGTGACAGACCTCCTCCATCAACGTCGCATTGTTGCGCGCCGCCCCGTGCTTCGGATTCAGCAGCACCAGACGCCACCCGTTCGGCAGCGGGCGCGAACACGTCCCGCCCGACCACGCATCCGAACCGACCCCCAGCAAGTGCTCCCGCGTCTCCTCCGACAACCCCTGAATCTGCTCGAACCCGATTACCATCAACTTCGCAAAATGCGCCAATGCAAACGGGTCTAACGCCTCATCATCACGACGCAACCCCGCAAAGTCGCGCAACCCCATCGCGCGCAACTCGTACTGACGACCCTTAAACGTCGGCGGAAATTTCGTCTCGTCCATTTGCGCGATCCCTAATCCCGAGAGGCTCAAGCTCACACGACTTTGGCATACGTGTCCTTCAACGCAAGCTCGCAGCCGATGACGCTTATCTTTATCACTTCTGCTGCATCGTGATATTCCGAATATCGCCACTCCCTATCGCTCTGCCTCACATACTGCTCAATCCGGTACGGCTCTTGAGCGACAAGAATATATTCCGTCAGCGACTCAATCTGTTGATACTGCTCAAACTTCTTCCCACGATCATACGCTTCCGTCGAATCCGATAGAACTTCGACGATGACCACCGGGTTGAGCAGCGTGTCATTCTCCGCATCATCGAATTGCTCCGGCTCACACGCTACGACCACATCAGGATAAGTGTACTTCCCCGTCGCGCACACCTTCACACGCATATCGCTCGGATAAACATTGCACGCGCGGTCGAGCAACTGATTGCCAAGCACGCGGATGATGTTCGCCGCGATTAGATTATGCCGCTTGCTCGCGCCCACCATCGCAAACACTTCCCCCGCGAAATACTCGCTCCGCGTCTCAGCCTTCCGCTCCGCAGCAAGATATTCCTCCGGCGTCAATAGCGTTTTGCGTTGAGAAGACACGTTGCCTCACCGCCTCTCACTAACAGCCTCAACCTACACTCCAATTATACGCACATGCCAGCCACTTTGGGTCGCTGAAATTGTGCCGTAATGGCCGCCACACAGTTAGCACCGTTCATGCAAAATGAAATCAGGCGCTCAACCGCCGAGTTGAGCGCCTAATAAACTTGAGAACTGACGTGGCCGGTTACTTCCGCTTGTTGCGCTCGCGCGGGTCTTCGCCGGGATGGCTGAACTGGGCGTAGGCGACGCGGAAGAGTTCGGAGAGGGCTTTGGCGGTCTCTGCCGAGAGATTACGGTCGGCGCGCAGGTGCGCTTCGACGATGTCAGGCGTGGCTTCGTGCGGAAAATAGACGACCGCTTTGGCCGCGTCGTTGCCGTCGGCGTCCTGCGAGCGCCCGCTCATGATGCGCTCCATGGGCATGTCGAGCCATGCCGTGAGGCGCGCGATGTTGTCGGCGTCG
>DASQDV010000714.1:0-2261 GCA_035633995.1 Pyrinomonadaceae bacterium
TGGGACATGGAGCGGCGCAACCTGCTGCACCGGATCGACGCGGCAGGCGGGACGGTCGAAATTGACGGGCGCACCTACGCGCTGCTCGACGCGCACCTGCCGACGCTCGATGCGTCCGACCCTTACGCGCTCTCGGCAGAGGAGCGTGCCTGCATGGATCGCCTGCGCCATTCGTTCGTTTCGAGTTCGCGTTTGTGGGAGCACATGTCTTTCCTGACGCGGCGCGGCTCGACGTGGCTCAGGCGCGACCACGCGCTGATTTTTCACGGCTGCGTACCGGTTGACGAGCGCGGGGAGTTTCTGCCGCTGAATGTTGACGGGCGCGTGTGCGCCGGGCGCGAGTTGTTCGACGCGCTCGACCGCGTGGTGCGCCGCGCGATGAATGCGGGCGCGGAGACTGTCGGCACGGAGTCCGACTGGCTCTGGTATCTCTGGACGGGGATGGTCTCGCCCCTCTTCGGCAAAGACCGCATGGCGACCTTCGAGAGCTATTTCGTCGAGGACAAAGACGCGCGCAAGGAGCACAAGAATCCTTACTTCAAGTTGATTCACGAGGCCGACTTTTGCCGGCGCGTGGCGGCGGATTTCGGTATCGAGGAAGACGCCTTGATCGTCAACGGCCATGTGCCCGTCAAAGTGGAGAAGGGCGAAGAACCCGTCAAGCAGGGGGGCAACGCCGTCACGATTGACGGCGCGTTTTCGGAAGCCTACGGTGATCGCGGCTACACGCTCATCATCGCGCCCGAACGCGTCGCGCTGGCCGAGCATCATCATTTTGAATCAATCTCCGACGCCATCACTTCCGGCGCGGACATCGTGCCGAAAGTGGCGACCATCCGCGCCTACGAACGGCCACGCCTCGTCGCCGACACGGAAGAGGGCGCGAGCATCCGCCAGCGCGTCGGTGCGCTCGAACGCCTCATCATGGCCTACGAGCGCGGCGAATTACTGGAAGCGCAGAAGAAGTGAGCGCGAATTTGCGCGGTGAGTGGGGCGAGTTGCAGAAGTTCGTAGACGTTTATTCCTGAACTGTGTTAGTATCCCGCCGCTTCATTCGGACGACACCAAAGTCTTTATTTGCGTCCTGCAATTTCATCCTGAATTCAGGTAGGGCTGTTCCGCCCGCGCTGTCCTCGGCGGCATCCGATCTCTGATAACAATCTACGTAAATCTTTCGTTCGCTATCATGATCACGCAGGGTTAACGCTCTTTCCGCTCGTTACTGCTACACCAAACGTGCGATGGCATGGCCTGCCTCAAACGGCGGGACGGTAAAAAAATCTGCAAGGAGCCAGCAACTAATGGAAGCATCCGCTGTGAGTCAAAAGCCCTCTATAGATTCTCTCTGCGTCAACACAATTCGCACCCTTTCGATGGACGCGGTGCAGGCCGCCAACAGCGGCCACCCCGGCACGCCGATGGCGATGGCTCCCGTCGCCTACCTGCTCTGGAACGAAATCATGCGTTTCGACCCGGAAGACCCCATCTGGCCGAACCGCGACCGCTTCGTCCTCTCGATGGGACACGCTTCGATGCTGCTCTATTCGATGCTGCACCTGACGGGCGTGAAGGCCGTCAACGCGAAGTACGAGACGACGGGCAAGCCTTCGGTCGAACTCGACGACATCAAGAACTTTCGCCAGCTCGACAGCCGTTGTCCCGGCCATCCCGAATATCGCTGGACATCCGGCATCGAAACGACGACGGGGCCTTTGGGGCAGGGCATCGCCACGAGCGTCGGCATGGCTATCGCCTCCAAGTGGCAGGCGGCCTACTTCAACCGCCCCGGCTTCGAGATGTTCGATTACAACGTCTACGCGCTTTGCGGCGACGGCTGCATGATGGAAGGCATCTCGCACGAGGCCGCGTCCTTAGCCGCCCACCTCAAGCTCGACAACCTCTGCTGGATTTACGACAACAACAAGATCACGATTGAGGGCAACACCAGTTGGGCTTTCTCCGAAGACGTGGCAACGCGCTTCATCGGCTACGGCTGGAACGTCACGCGCGTGGGCGATGCCAACGACCTCGAAACCCTCAAACGCGCCTTCCAAGTCGCACGCAAAGAGACAGACCGCCCGACGCTCATCATCGTGGATAGCCACATTGCGTGGGGCGCACCCAACAAGCAGGACACGCACGCCGCGCACGGCGAACCGCTCGGCGAAGAAGAGATCAAACTGACGAAGCGCAACTACGGCTGGCCGGAAGACGCGAAGTTTTTAGTGCCGGACGAAGTGCGCGAGCATTTCAAGGGCGGC
>DASQDV010000715.1:0-4604 GCA_035633995.1 Pyrinomonadaceae bacterium
ATACGGCGTGCCCTCCGATCTCGCCTACGCGCGCGCCGAACGCGTCGTCAATCTCTTGCTCGAACGCCACCGCGCGGAGCACGGGCGCTATCCGGCGGCGATGGCGCTCGTCCTCTGGGGACTCGACAACATCAAGACGCAGGGTGAAGGCGTCGCGCAGGCTCTATGGCTTCTGGGCGTGCGACCCGTGCGCGACGGCATGAACCGAGTCACGGATGTCGAAGCAATCCCGCTCGCCAAGTTAGGCCGCCCACGCATTGACGTGGTGATGACCGTCTCAGGCATCTTCCGCGATCTCTTCGGCGCGACGATGGGGTTGCTCGACCGCGCCGTGCGCACGGTCGCCGCGCTCGACGAGCCGTTGGAGTCGAACTACGTGCGGCGCAACATACAGGAACGTATGAAAGCTGAAGCGTGCGCGTTTGATGAGGCCGCGCTGCGCGTCTTCTCGAACGCGGCAGGCAACTACGGCACGAACGTCAATTTCATGGTGATGGATTCGCAGTGGGAAGCGGACGACACGCTGGCCGATCTTTTCGTCACGCGCAAGTGTTTCGCTTACGGGCGCGGCGCCGACGGGCGCACGCTCGAAGGACGCGAAGCGCGCGCCGCTTTGAACGGCGCGCTCGCGCGCGTGGAAGCGACTTACCAGAACATCGACTCGTTCGAGATCGGCATCACGGACGTTGACCATTATTTCGAATATCTGGGCGGCGTTTCGAAGGCGGTGGAGAAACAGACCGAGTCGCGCCCGGCCATTTATCTCTCGGACGCGCTCTCGCGCGAGGCGAAAATTCGGTCGGTGGAAGAGACCATACGCCTTGAGACGCGCACGAAAACGCTCAACCCGAAATGGTACGAGGGCATGCTCAAGCACGGCTTTCGGGGCGTGGCCGAGATCGAGAGCCACCTCGCCAACACGTTCGGTTGGAGCGCGACCGCCGACGCGGTTGACGATTGGGTCTATACGGAAGTCGCCGAAACTTTCGTGCTCGACGAGCAGATGCTCGAACGCCTGCGCGAACTCAACCCGCATTCCGCGCGCTCGATAGTCGCGCGCCTGCTCGAAGCCGAAGGGCGCGGCTTCTGGCAGGCCGAGCCGGGCGTGATCGAACGCCTGCGCGAAACTTTGATCGAACTCGAAGACAAACTCGAAGGCGTCGCCTGAATCGCATCTCTTAACGGCGCAGCCATCGAATAATGTCCTGCGAGGCCGCGCCGGAACTGTTGCAAAGTTCGATTCTGAAAATAGTATGAACGTGTTGAAGATCGTCGTCTGCTATGTCGGGTCAAGTTTGCTCGCGCCGCTCAAGCAGGCCGAGCGCGAGATCGAGCGCGCGTATGCGCTCGGCTTGCAGGTTGCGGCCTACAACTTCGGCGCGCCTCTGGACGAGGCCGGGTGGCGCGCGGTCGAACGCGATCTGGGCGCGGCGCAAATAGTCTTCGTCATTCACGTCACGGACGGCGAGAACGCCGCGCGCCTGATTCCGTTGCTGGAAAAATACAAGGCCGTGCACCGCGCGGTCGTCGTCCTCAATTGCATGCCCGATTTGATGCGGCGGACGCGCATGGGGCGTCTGCGTTTCGGACGCGAGGCGGCGCTTGAAGTTGATGAAGCGAAGGGCGCGGGCGCGGGTGCGAATGAGGGGATGGCGCGGCGTCTGGTCGGGCGCGTCGGGGCGTGGATGGGAGAGCAGGCGCGTTCGCGCCGCGCGAGCGGGAAGGGCGCGAGCCACACGCAATATCTGCGCTACATCGAACGCCTGCCCGCGCTCT
Source organism: Pyrinomonadaceae bacterium (assembly GCA_035633995.1). Lineage (GTDB taxonomy): Bacteria > Acidobacteriota > Blastocatellia > Pyrinomonadales > Pyrinomonadaceae > JAIVJZ01. The sequence continues at coordinate 1,777 of DASQDV010000715.1, forward strand.
TGCGTGTCGTGCCGAACGCCGGGCGCTTGCGCGACGCGAAAATTTACCTCTCGCTTTTCTGCTACTTCCTGCAACCCACGCCCGCCAACATCCGCGCGATGCTCTTGCTCGCGCTCAAAAGCTACGCGGCGGACAAGCGCCTCGACCACGTCGAACTCCCGCCGCCGGAATCTATGCCCGCCGTCGCCATCTACCACCCGGACGCGCCGGCACTCTTCGAGTCGTTCGCGGCGTATCGCGCCTGGTATGAACGTCGCGCGGGTAAATCAGGGCGGGCGAAACTCGACCCCTACAACACAATCGGGCTGCTCCTGATGCGACCGCAGATCGTGAGCGGCGCGCGCGCGCATTACGACGCCTTGATCCGCGCCGTCGAAGCAGAGGGCTTGGCGACCATCCCTGCCATCTCGACCTTCATGGACAACCGCGAAGCGTGCGAGATGTTCTTCGTCGAAAAACATACGCCGTCCTTTGCCAGTCGTCCGTTGCGCGTGACCGGTCGGCGTCTGAACGCAAAAGGAAAGCGCGCGTCAGGCGAGCCGAAAACAACGGACAACGGGCAAGGGACGACGCGCAAACCGCGCGTGAGCCAGATCGTGTCCCTGACGGGGTTCAGTTTCGTCGGCGGCCCGGCGATGAACGACAGCGAAGCGGCGGTCGAATTCCTGCGCGAGTTGAACGTGCCTTTCCGCTCGGCCGTGAGTCTGGACGTGCAGACGATTGAGGCGTGGCGCGATTCGTGGACGGGGCTGAATCCGGTGCAGGCCGGGATGCAGATCGCCATCCCTGAGATTGACGGCGCGACCGAGCCTTTCGGTTATGGTGGAATGTCCGGGGCGTGCGCCGCGCCGCTCCCGCTCGAAGATCGTTGTTTGCGCATTGCGCGTCGCCTCGCGAAATGGAATCGCCTGCAAACCGCGCCGCGCGCGGAGATCAAACTCGCGCTCGTCGTCTTCTGCTTCCCGCCCAACAAAGGCAACATCGGCACAGCCGCCGACCTCGACGTGTTTCCGAGTTTGTGGGAGATGCTGTCGCGCCTGCAAAGCGAGGGCTACACGGTCGAAGTGCCGTCGAGCGCCGACGAGTTGCGCGAGCGACTTCTCACGGGCAACTCCGGCTCTTACGGGGCGACGGCGAACGTGGCCTACCGTATGACGTGCGAGGAGTACAGACGCCTGTGCCCGTTCGCGCGCGAGATCGAGGCGGAGTGGGGAACTGCGCCGGGCGCGATCAACTCTTTCGGCGGGACGCTCCTCGTGCAAGGGCTGCAACTCGGCAACGTCTTCGTCGGCGTGCAGCCGACGTTCGGCTACGAGGGCGACCCGTTGAAGATGTTGATGGCGCGCGGCGGTGCGCCGCATCACGGGTTCGCAGCCTTCTACGCGTTCATCGAGAAAGTATTCCGCGCCGATTCGGTGGCGCACGTCGGCACGCACGGCGCCCTGGAATTCATGCCGGGCAAACAGGTGGGGCTGTCCGAAAGTTGCTGGCCTGACCGACTCATCGGCGAGTTGCCGAATATTTACATCTACAGCGTCAACAATCCTTCGGAGGGGTCAATCGCGCGCCGTCGTTCCTACGCGGAGTTGATCTCGTACCTGACGCCGCCCGTCGAAGACGCCGGAGTCTATAGCGAGCTCGCCTCGCTCAAGGAACTGCTGCTCGCCTACCGGCAGACGACCGACGAGGGCGAGCGCGAACAACTCTACGAGTTAATTGACGAGAAAGCCGCCTCGCTCCATTTTGCCGTCGGCGACTCGGGCGCGACGACGCGTGCGTCGAGATGAAATTTATCGCCCGCCGTTTATCGTATGTCTTAGTTCGCGCTCGAAGTCGGAGGAAGTGAGGCGGTGTTTGAAGGTCTGGACGCCGTTGATGAGGACGACGGGGATGTCCCAGCCGTAGCGGCGGACGAGTTCCGGGTCTGAGTCGATGTTGATTTCCAGAAGCGCGTAGAGGTCTTCGCAGCGAGATTCGAGCATCGCGCGTTTCGCCTCGTCGCAGAGGTGGCAGCCGGGTCGTGTGTAGAGCGTCACTTGCGCCTTCGGTGCGTCGTGCATTTCGTCGGTCTCGCCGGTTGCGTTCGGGGTTTGGTGTTTACGGGCGCGCCGTCATTCCAAAGTCAGCGCAGAAAAATACATCTTGCCACAATGCCGTGAAAAGAGTATAAAATGCGAACACGCCAGAGCTGTTTACTATAATTTTATTGCTCGGTAGCTCTTCTTAGTAACGCATAGCATCCGAATACCTGACACGGAGAGAGGTCAATCCTCTTGTGTGGAGAGTCCTACCAACCTCCTCCGTTGAGGCCTACAAGGGGTTTGTCTATCTCCTGAACGTGTGAGCGCGCTCGCCTCACATTTCTTAACACGGAGGTTGCGTTTGGATAGCGAAAAAGACCCTAATGACTTGAGCGGCAGTGCGACGGGCGAGCCGCCCGCCGACGCGCCCGGCGGTGAGAGCGCCGAAGAGAAGCGCGCTCGCCAGATGGCCGAGATCAAGGCGAAGGCCGCTGCACGCATGGCCGCGAAGGGCGGCGCGGCAACCGCGAGCCAACCACCCGCTGCCAAGACCGATACAGCCGCCGCTGCGCCGCCGCCGTCCACTACGCCCGCAGCGGGTGATGCGCCCGCCAACGAAACTCCCGAAGAAAAACGTGCGCGCATCATGGCCGAGGCGAAGGCGAAAGCCGCCGCCAAGATGGCCGCCGCGAAGGGCGGCGCAAACGCCGCGAGCGAAACGCCGGTTGCGGCAGACGCGGCGGCAACTACCGCGTCCACGCCCGCGACAGTTCCCGCCACGCCGAAGAGGGAAGTGCCTGCGGGCAC
>DASQDV010000716.1:0-3153 GCA_035633995.1 Pyrinomonadaceae bacterium
CGCGCGCCGGACGTTCCTGAGACGTTTGAGATTGATTGAATGATCGGGAGATAGATCGCCAGCAGGATCGTGATGACAACACCGCCCATCACCAGCAGAATCGCAGGTTCGAGCACGGTCGTCAACTGCTCAAGCCTGACCTCCGATTCGGCGTCGTAGAAGGTCGCCACCTCGTCGAGCATCTCGCGCAAACTGCCCGAACGCTCGCCCACGCCGATCATGTCCATGCCCAGTTCCGGTATCCAATTCGCCGCCTCAAGGCTCTCCGTAAAAGAACGCCCCTCGCGGATCATCGGCAGGATGCCGGTCGAGCGCGCGCGCAACTCTTTATTCGTGATCGCTTCGGCGGCGATCTCCCACGATTCGACAATCGTGATGCCGCCCGCGAGCAAGGTCGAGAGCGAGCGCGTCACCTGCGCCAGAGAGAGTTGGATGACGAGTTGACCGGCAATCGGGAGTTTCAAGACCATGCGGTCAATCGTCAGACGCCCGTGCGGCGTGCGCGACCAGAACCACAGGGCGACCGCGCCGATCAATATGACGGGGCCGAACCACCAGATGTTGGCCGCCATCCAGTTTGACAGGCCGACGACGACGAGCGTGATGGTCGGGAGGTTCCGCCCGAAGCCCTCGAAGAGTCGCGCCATGCGCGGCACGACGTAGGTGGTCAGGAACGTGACCATACCGAAGGAGGCGATGAGCAGAAAGAGCGGGTAGGCGAGCGCGCCGCGAATCTTGCGCCGGATTTCCACGCCGCGCCGCATGTAGACGTTGTAGCGGTTCAAGACCTCGTCGAGCGCGCCGGAGCGTTCGCCCGCGAGAATCGAGGCGGTGTAAATTCTGGGGAAGACCGCGCCCTGCTCGGCGAAGGCGGCGGAGAGCGCCATGCCGCCGCGAATCTTATCCTCCACGTCGCCGAGCATCTGCCGCAGGCGCGAACTGGCCGCGCGCCGCCGGAGCATCCCGATGGATTGCAGGATGGGGATGCCCGCGCGCAAGAGCGCCGAGAGTTGTTGATTGAACAGGAGGAAGTCGCCCGCCTTGATGCGGGGCGTGGTTCCGCCCTTGCCGCCGCGCGTGAAGGCCGCGATGCCGCGCGTCTTCGGCGGCGTCACGGAAAAGACGCGGAAACCCTCGCTCTCAAGGCGCACGCGCGCCTCCGCGACGCCCACAGCTTCAACCGTGCGCGTCACCACCTCGCCCGCAGGCGTTCCCAAACGACAAATAAACTCGGCCATCGGTTTTTATTGTTGCGAATGATTTCACGGTCGGCGAAATCAACAGTTAAACGGGGAAGGCAGTATAACACGCCGCCCGCGCCAAATCCCACGCGCCAGCGCGACGAACGAGCGCGCTGGCCAGTACACGCCGCGCGCCGCAGAAAGTTGCAAGCTGTTGCGTTTTATCAGGGGGATTTTATTGACAGCTATGATCAACGGGCACGACGCCGGGCTGGGACGGGACGTGTCCCTAGGGCACCTACCCCGAGAGCGGCATGTGCTGCTCGGCGGATGGGTGCAGCGGTGTTGCGCCCTCCAACTCGCTCGCACGTCCCCTCGCCTGACAACTCTTGACGCACCGGGCAGCGAGGATTATGCTGCGCCTGTTTCCTCAACGAGACCTCAACTGCGCTTGCTTTGCTTCTATTAGCCCTAATCTCGACTCAAGATTAAGGAGAAAACAAAATGAGTTATAAGCGAGCTTTTTTACTGCTGTTTGTGTTGAGCACGGTAGTTACTGCGGGCTATATGGTCGCCGTAAGGCCGGGTACTGCCGGACAGAAGAAGCTAACGATTCGCAAAGGGGCACGCACCTTACCTCCATCAATAGAAAGTCTGGTCGCGGGACTCGTTATCGCAAACGTCCGGTTCGAGCACGGCGATGAAATGACCGTGTATGACATCTTTAACAATACGGATAAAGCGGTGCTCTCAGTGGTCGTGCGTGCCGCCGATGCATCCCTTACGTCAGATGCCGATCCGGGCACAATCCTGATCCCACCGGGCGGGCGGCATATTGACAGAATGTTCAGCGATAACATCAAGGATGATACGCCTCTCATTCTGAGTGCGGCGACCTTTGAAGGAGATGAAGCTCAAGGCTCGCCGAAAGATGTGCGCCGAATGCAGGAATACCGGCGCGAGAAACTTGAAAGAGAACGGCACAGGAAAGAGTCCGGCAACAAGCAGTAACGGCGTGTTCAGTCTCAAGCGGAGAAGATCATGAAGAAGAAAAAGCGTCTACTCACTTTCTTCTTGCTAATACTGGGCATGCCCGGTCTGGCAATCGCTGTATACGCGGCGTGCGCTGCTGGCAAGTCGTATATTGAGAGATACAGAAATTGCTTTGTTTATAATGATTACGATGATACCTTTCAAAAAATAGCCGTTTTCACTCTCAACACCGTTCAGGGATCAGTCAACACATCGACGTGGGGGAATGGCGCAGGCTGCCTCCAAGCGCGAGACAATGGCAGAGAACTTTGTTACCCGCTGTTCTATACGGAACAGTGGTACGACGCGAGTCAGCATGTAGCGCGCTTCAAGCAAGAGACGCGCAACGTTTCAACCTGTGAGATGGGTCATCCCACCTACTACACTGATACTGAAATTTCGAGCAAGACTATACCTGCGCAACGCCGACGCCAACTCCCACTGCCACGCCGACACCTGTTGCCAATGATACCTGCACGACGCCGCAATGGGCAGACGGGAGTTGTCCCTACGGCACCTACCCGAACAACGGCATGTGTTGCTCGGCGGGCGATTGCAGTGGCGTCTCGGCCTCCAACTCGCTCTCCCCCTCGCTCGCTCCCGGCGGCGGCAACGGCGGCTGCTGCGATCCGCAGGAGGCGTTCAACTGCCGCGTCATCGGCGGCGAGTGGCAAGACTCCTCATGCTTCTGCCTCTCGCCCGTCTCGCCCGTCATCATTGATACGCACGGCGACGGCTTCGCACTGACGGCCAACACCGCAGGCGTGAGTTTCGATATAGACGGCGACGGCGTGCCGGAACATTTGTCGTGGACGGCGGCAGGCGCCGACGACGCCTTCCTGTTCCTCGACCGCAACCAGAACGGGATTGCTGACAGCGGGCAGGAACTCTTCGGCAACTTCACCCCGCAGCCCGCCCCGCCCGCAGGCGAAGGGCAGAA
>DASQDV010000717.1:0-7216 GCA_035633995.1 Pyrinomonadaceae bacterium
ATCAAGACGGAGACCATCATCTTCGCCATCGGCATCGGCGACAGCTTCGGCTACACGGGCGTTGACGAAGGCTCGCTGCGCAAGATCACGGAGCGCACGGGCGGGCGCGCCTATTTCCCGCGCAGCGAAGAAGACCTCCGCAACGCCTTCGCGCAAATCCAGCGCGAACTGCGCGAACAATTCCTCGTCGCCTATTCGCCGACCAACAAGCGGCGCGACGGCTCTTACCGCAAACTACAGATCGAGGTCGTCAACCCCGAACTCCGCAAACAGAACGTCAAACTCAACTACCGGCAGGGCTATTTCGCCAAAAGCGACGCTGCGCCCGCGAGGAGAAAGTAGAAAGCCGAAGCGCGAAAGTTGAGTGGGCAAAATTGAAAGGGAAGACCGTGAGCATCGCGCGCCGGTCTTCCCTTTCAGTTTTTCTCAGAGGCTATCTGAAAAGTGTATCGAAGCCCCAAAGGGGCGAGATGCATTAGCTTGGGGCACCGCCCCAAGAAATAAGTCATTGTCATGTTACAAGCCCTGAAAGGGCGACATAGTTGGTAACGACGCCAACTATGTCGCCCTTTCAGGGCTTGCCGGTGTTTTCTAATCGTTACCCAGCGCGATGCGCCGGGCTATTACCATCTCGCCCCTTTGGGGCTTTTAAGGCAGATTCTAACTTTCGCTTTTCGCCGCCCTATTTATCTTTCGCCGCGCGCTTCTTCGACGGTGGTTTGCAGCGCGACAGTCAGCTTGCGCACGTCAACCTGATCCCAGGGTTCGAGCAGGCGCAGGGTTTCGTCGAGGATGCGGCGTTGGTGTTCCGGAAAGTTCGGCAGACCGGCGACACTGCCGAACTCGCCTTTGTAATAGACGGCGCGCGGCGCGCGCACGCGCTCGACCGCCTCTTTGTCTACGGCGAGCATGATGGTCGGAATGCCCGCCGCTTCGAGCGCGCGCGCGGCCAGCCCCATTGATTGATGGCAGAGGCGCGAGGCCGGGATGATGAGCGCGGCCTGCGCCGAGTAACGACGGATGCGCTCGACGAGTTGCGGCAAGGCGTTATCGGCGAAGCGCGCCGCACTCGGAATGAAGCCGCAGAAACTCCAGAAGACCGGGTTGAGTTGGCCGATGATGCCGTTGCCCTCAAACTCGAACAACCGCTCGATGGGCACCTGCGCGTTCATATCCTCTTTCACCGCCGCCGGGTCGTAGCCGCGCGCCGCCCAGCGCAAATCCTCCGCCTCGATGAGCGTCGGGATTTCGCGGAAACTGGCGTCGCCGCCCGGAATACTCACGTCGAAAGGTTCCGAGCCGTCAATGTAAGCGCCCGCCGAAGTGATGAGCGCGAGGTTGAGCATGGGCAGTGCGCGCCTGACGGGCGTAAAGGCCGCGCGCCGGTTCTCGACCCAGGGGTAATGCTCGCCCAGATCGTCGCCGCGCATCTCGTTAATTCGCTTCCAACGCTGGTAGCTTTCGCGCCACTCGTCAATTCGCTCAATCGTTTCCACCAGTGATCTCCTTCGGAGTAAGTTTCAAGTTTCAGGTTACGAGTTTCAAGTTGAAGACCTGAGAACTTCAGTCCTGAAACTTGAAACCTGAAACTTGAAACTAAGCATTGCGGTTGCGCCGCGCGATCAAAAGAAAGGCGACGAGGGCGGCGAGCATGGCCGTCGTCATCGCGGCGACCGAGTAGCCGTGCAAATTGTTGAAGGCGACGCGCACGGGATCGCTCTGCGCAAGTTCGTCAACGGGTCGCCCCATCGAGAGGCGCAAAGCCTGCATGCGCGCGCTGATGACCCAGTGGCCGACGGCGGTTGCTGCGACGAGGAGCGCCAGCGCGAGAGTTTCCAGCATCCACGCGCGCTTCTTCGCCACGCCCACGAACGCCGTCGCCAGCAGCAGCAGGCCGACGATGACGCCGCTCACGTTCACGATCCCGATTGTGCGCGTGACGATTGCGCCCGCCAACTCGCGCGCGGGCAGCACCGCAAACGCCGACGGCGCGACCGCGAAACTGAAGAACAGCGCCGCCCCGAGCCACACGCCGACGAGCAACAAACGCGCATGGCCGAGCGCGTGCGAGGCGGGCGCAACCGCCGCGCGCGCTGCCCTGTCTTCGCGCGCCGCAGGGGTGTTCTGTACGCCCGCCGCGTGTTCTCGCAATTTCGCTTCCATCAATCGTACTCCATTACTTCCGGCAGCAACTTGATCGTCGGCAAATGCATTTCGGGCATCTGTAACTCGCGCGGGTCGGGCACCGTCTCAAGCCACGCCAGCGCGCGATCCAGTTGCGCCTGATAGTCCGCGAGGTCGAGCGACATGAAGCGGGGCGTCCCGAGGCGCGCGAACTTTTCTTTCGCCATCACATACATCCGCCGCGCCGCGCCGCGCCGCCCGATTTCGAGATGGTGAAAGGCCACCGCCGATTGGATCATCGCCTGCAAGAACAATTTCTCGCGCGGCCCCGCCTCGTCCACCCAGCGCGCCTCCCAGGCGTCGTGCGCCGCGTGAAACTCGCCCGCGTTGTAAAGATCAATGCCCGCCAGATAATCTTCCGGGTAGGCGGCGGCGTGCTCCGCCGTGTAGGCCACATCTTCGCTCTCTGCCATTTCGGTCATTATACGAAGCAAACGCGAAAAACGTCAGTCGCCCGTCGTCCGTTGTTCTTTGTCGGCGGCCAGTTGATCCAACTCAATCTTTAGCGACGCGCGTGACAGCCACATGCAACGGACAACTGACCACTGACAATTGACAGCCCTTCATTCCGCCTCCCAATCTCTTTTCAGCAACAGTTCCTCGATGCGATAAGAGTGGAGCATGTCGTGGAGGGCGAGGTGGCGGAACATGATGAAGACGGAATAATGCGCGTACTCCGGGTGCTCGGCGGTGCGCCCCCAGTCTTCGGCTGACAAATCTTTCAATTCCTCTACGAGTTCGGCTCGTTCGCGCGTGAAGCGTTCGAGCGCGGTGTTCAAGTCCATCTTGAGCAGCGCGCCCGCCTCGTCGTCCGCGCCCGGTTGGTAGGGCGTGATGCGCGGCTCAGGGTCGTTCAACATCAACTCCAACCGCGAGAGAAACATCGGCTGCACCTCGGCCAGGTGGCACGCGTGCTCGTGCGCCGACCACTTCGCGGGCAACGGCCTGCGCTTCAACACCTCCGCCGGAACTTCCCGCACCAGCGGCACGATCACGCACGGCGCATTCTCTAACATCGTAATGATCGACTCAGGATTATTCATAATATCCTTTCGGCAAGTAAGCCGTGAGCAGTCAGCAATGAGCAGTTAAGGCAAAAGCGAGCAGTCAGCACTTAAGGCAAAACTGTTTTTACTGCTCACCGCTCACGGCTCACTCCTTCAATACCTCGGCACGCTGCGGTCAACTTCCCAAGACCAGCGCTCGATGCCGCCCGCCAGATTGCACATCTTCGTAAAACCCTGTGTGGCGAGATAGGCGCAGACCTGTGCGCTGCGGATTCCGTGATGACACATGACGACGATCTCTTCGTCGGCGTCAAGCGCGCTCGCCCATTCCTGAAACTGGCTGAGCGGTAACAGCTCAGCGCCCTCGACGCGCGCCAACTCGAACTCCTCCGGCTCGCGCACGTCAATCAAACGCACGCGCTCGCCGCTTGCCGCGCGCTTCGCAAACTCGGATGGCGTGATCGTCTTGTAACTCATATCCCTAAATTCTACGCCCGGCGCAAGACGACGGGCGCGGCGACGTAGAGCACCACGTCTTCCACCGTCGATCAGCGCCAACGACATCACATCTACCAGCCGTCAAATTCATTTCACACATCCTTCACCTGCGACCCAGCCGCGCGGCGAGCACTTTGGCGGCGGTCGCGCCCGCGCCCGTCGCGCCGCTGATGGTCGGTGCGAGCGGGTTGGAGATGTCGCCGACGGCAAACACGTTCTCGACGCTCGTTTCCTGTTCGCTCGTCACAACGAGATAGCCGCGCTCGTCCTCCTGCACCTGCCCGCGAAAGAGTTCCGCGTTTGGCTCGACGCCGATTCTCACCAGCACGCCGCCCACCGCCATCTGAAAAGGTTTGATCGCGCCGCGCCGCAAAATCTCGATGGCCTCGACCCGCTCCGCGCCGATGATGCGCCGTGCCTCCGACTCCGTGAAGATTGTCACGCAATGCTCCGAGCGCAGGCGCTCGACGAACTCCGCGCGCGCCGAGAGGCGTTTGCCGCGATGGACGAGCGTGACGGTCGGGCACACTTCCGCGAGCAGGAGCGCATTCTCCGTCGCCGCGTCGCCGCCGCCGATGATGCACACGTCGCGCCCGGCCAACACCTCGCGGTCGCGCACGGCGGAATCAACCACGCCGCGCCCCGCGAGTTCCGCCTCGCCCGGAATCCCCAGGCGCCTGCGCCTGACGCCCGTTGCCACAAAGATGCTGATCGCCTGAAGCTGTTCGCCGCTGCGGAGCGCGACGCGTTTGGCCTTCAAGTCAACGCTCTCGATCTCGGTTTCAGTCCACAGGTCAAACTCCGCGTCCTCGATTTGCGCGGCGAACAGATCGCGCAACTCGCGCCCGTTCGCCGCGCGCAGGCCGAGATAATTATTGACGGGGTTGTAGACGTTCAGCAGTTGCCCGCCGACCTCCGCGCCCGCTTCGAGCACGAGCACGTCCAAGCCCAACTCCTCGCACCACAGCGCCGCCGACAAGCCCGCCGCCCCCGCGCCGATGATGATCACGTCGTACATAAAAAAGCTGTCCGTCGTCAGTAGTCCTTTGCCGGTTGTTCTTCGCTCGTCATTGCTCGATTCAATCTTTAGCGACCCGGTTCATGCAGCACATGCAACGAACTACGGATTACTGACGACGGACAATTAGCCACCGACAACGGACTACTGACAATTACCTGCCGGCGACCATCAACTCCTGTCGCAAGGCGGCGCGCAATTCGTCGGCGACTTTCTCCGGCGCGAGGCTTGAAGCGCGCAGCAGCCCGTCGGCGCTGGCGAAGTTGAAGGCCGAACTCAACCCTTCCGTATCGAGTTGCCAGCGGCCTTCGCTCGCTTGCTCCAACTCTGCGAGACGCGCGACGAGCGGCGCGAAGTCAGGCCGCACGATGCGCGGGCGCACGATTGTCTCCGCCCACGAGTGATAAGGGTAATCGACGCGATAGCCCCAAGCCCCTTCGACGGGGATGGCGACGAGATAGACGCGCCCGCGCGCGTGCTCTGTAATGGCCGTGTAGGGCGCCGAGTGGCGCGTCGGCGAGAAGCCCCGCTCGCCGTAGAGGTCGCGGCTCAAAGTGACGACGGACAGCCCCGTCTCCGCGTCCTCTTCCACCTGCGACGCGCCGCGCGCGAAACTCTCCAGCGATTGTTCGATGAGCGCCCACTCGTCGTGCCAGAGGTGCTCGTAATAATTCGTGCGCGTGATGACGCGTTCGACTTCGGGCAGCACGAGCGCGTAGGCGCGCGCTTCGTCCACGTCCGCGCCTTGCCCGGCGAGGTGGCGCGCGAGCGGCGAGGCAACTCCGGCGTCAGGCACGAAGCCGTCGCCGCCCTGCAAGACGAGGCTCACGCGGACGGCCTGCGCGCCTGTGTTTGCTGAGAAGTCGCCCGCTTCGGCGGCGGCGACGAGCGCGTCGCGCAGGTCGAGCGCGCGCTCGCCCGTCAGCATCGTCCAGACGGAGAGCACGCCGTCGGTGTCGAAGTGATTGTTGGTGACGAGTTCCAGCCCTTGCGTCAACTCGCTGCGGCGGGGCGAGGCGATGGTGTTCAAAGCAATCTCGGTCGAACTGTCGGCTTTAACTTCGGCGGGTGTCCGGTTTCCCTGCCAGTGGGAAAAGTGAATGGCGTTGGGGACGAGGCCGTCAACCGAGAGTTTGGGCACGTCTTCCAGTCCCGCGTGATAATACTCGAAACGCATAGCGGCAACTCCTTTCGGTCGGCGCGAGGGAAACGTTTTTCAGAACTTTTCAGCAGGAAGTGTAGCGCAGGCGAAGAAAAGGGTGAAGGAGGGCAAAGGGATGAGAGATGGACGGGAGAGCATCAGTTGTCCGTGGTCAGTTGTCCGTTGTATGTGATCGTGCAGATTGCTCTCTAAAGACTGAGACTCAAGCCGCGTTACGCGAAAACAACTGACAACTGACGACTGACAAAGAACAGTCTTTCATTCATCGTTCCGCGTTCCTATTTCATCCTTCTCTTTGTTGATGCCTTCGAGTTTGACGTGTTCGTCGAGGCGCGTGATGACGAGTCCGGCGCGCACTTTGAAGCGGCAGGAGAGCGCGGTCTTATGCTCGCGCTCCGGTGCGTCCTCTTCCCTGTACCAGAACTGGCAGTTGGTGCAGTCGCCGTTCCAGCAGAAGTCGCCGTAAGAGATGCTCCGCATCGAGAGGAACTGGAAGCAGCGCAGCAGGCGATTATTCTCAGGTACTTCGACGCGGCGACCGAGAATCTCAATCGTTACCAGTCGCTCGTATGGCTCAAACAGATCGCTGTCAATCAAAACGCGTTCAACTCTGCCCTTCCCGTCGGCCTTCGGCAAAACTTTGCGCGCGAGTATAACCGTAAAGCAGTGACGGGTGACAAGTGACAGGTGACAGGTGAAACACAAAGTTCTTTGTTCCGACCTGCCACTTGTCACTCGTCACCCGTCACTGTTCTTGTTAAACTACACGCGCGAAGGAGGACGAGCATCAAATGGGAGTCGTGATATATGTGAAACCGGGTTGCCCTTACTGCCAGCAGGCGCGCGACCATTACAACGCGCAGGGCATCGCCTTTACCGAATACGACGCGCAGAACGACCGCGCGCGGCGCAAAGAGATGTTTGCTTATTCCGACGGCGACCCGACCGTGCCCTGCATCGTCGAGGACGGCCAGTACGTCGGCTCCGGCTGGGGCATGCCCCCGCGTGGTTGAACGGTGCATGATTAAGGCTGGCCGTGAGCCGGTCGAGAACAACGGGTAAGGGGGAAAGGGAAAAGGGAAAGGTCAAGGCAATTCAGGCCGAGATAAAAGTTGATCTTTCCTTTTCCCTTTTCCCTTTACCCTTTTCCCTTTGCCAATCCCCCCACCTTCGGAGTTAAAATAGAGCCATCAATGCTCGGTTCATCTCTGCTCAACTACCGGATCACGGAAAAACTCGGCTCAGGCGGGCAAGGCACAGTTTACAAGGCTGTGGACACCCGGCTCGGGCGCACGCTCGTCGTCAAGGTGCTCTCGCCCGAATTGACTTCCCGCGAGTCAAATCTCA
>DASQDV010000718.1:0-5388 GCA_035633995.1 Pyrinomonadaceae bacterium
AAGAGTTGAAGAGAATGATCCGTTGAATCAATGATACAATGAAGAAAATAGATAGAAGCTTTATTGAATCAATGGATCAATGATTCGATTCAGACGAAAGAGCCGCCGTAGTTCGAGACTACGGCGGCTCCGTCGTTTAAGTTAAGCGCGAGCGGGTTAGAAGTAGAACTTCAGCCCGAGTTGAATCTCGCGCGGCGCGCGCGTCGAGAAGAACTGGCCGAACTGAGACACGGCGGACAGGTTCTGAATGCTGTTGAAGGCCGGGTCGCTGGGCAGCCGGTCGGGGATGGTCTGGAACACGTCGTTGAAGATCGTGTTGTTGAAAATGTTGAAGAACTCCGCGCGCAGTTGCACGCGCACGCTCTCGGTGAAACGCAGGTTCTTCGTCAGGTTCAGGTCGGTGAAGAACTGGCTCGGGAAGCGGAACGGCGCGCGCCCGGAATTCCCGATCTGCCCCGCGATTGTCGGCCTGAAGGCGAGCGGGTTGAAGCCGTAGGGAATGCCCCCGTTGGGGTTGGCCGGGATGTTCTCCGTCGGGTCGCTGACGAGATCGGGGCGCGAACCGCGCGCGAAAGTGCCTGTCCCCTGCACGACGCGGTTGAGCGGGAGACCCGACTGCGCCGTCGTGATTCCCGAAATCTCCCAGCCGCTCAGCAGGTAGCGGCCGAGCGTGCTGCCGGCGAAGCCGGAGTTGAAGGTGGGGACTTCGTAGACGTAGCTGGCGACGAAGACGTGCGTGCGGTCGAGGCGCGAGACGGCACGCTCCAGGCGGAAGTCTGTGCGTATCTGCGGGATGTCGATGGCGTCGCGGTCGTTGGTCGCGTCCGTCATGTTCTTCGACCACGTGTAGGAGAGTTGCGCCGTCAGGCCGCGCGTCGGGCGCAGGCGGAAGGAACTGAGCATCCCGTGATAGCGGAACGTGGCGGTCGTCTGCCGATCCGTGATCGCGCCGAAGCCCTGATAAGGTCGTGCGCGGTTGATACAGTTGATCGGGTTGTTGGCGGCGTTGAGTGCCGGGTCGCAGGTGGCGATGCCGCGCGAGGCGGCCACGATCTCCTGCGGCGTCGGTGCGTTGATGTCAACCGGCCTGATCAGGTGATTGCCGGCGGAGCCGGAGTAGCCGATCTCGAACAGGGCGTTGCGGAACGGCTCCTGCTGCACCGTCAGAGACCACTGCTGGATGAGCGGGGTGACGAACGGGGCGGTGGTCGCCGTGACGGCGCCGAGCGTGCCGCGCGTCGCGGCGGCGCTCCCCGCCGGGTTCAAAAAGAGGATCGGCGACTGCACCGTGCCGCTCAGGGTGACGGAATTGTTGAAGGGCGGCGTCGTAAACGAATTCTGCTCGACGATGCCGACCAGTGCCTGATCGTAATAGACGCCGTAACCGCCGCGCAGCACCGTCTTGCCGTTGTTGCGCGGGTCCCAGGCAAAGCCGATGCGCGGCCCGAAGTCGTTCTTGTCGCTCTGCTGGACGCGCCGACCGAAGGGCGAATTGACGCCCGCGTAGGCGAAGCCGTTCGCCAGATCGAAGGTGTTCGTGACGTAGGCCGAGCACGTCGGGGTGGCGCACTGCGGGGCGCGCGCCGGGTTGTAGAGTTCGGGCAGGAACGTCGCCAGCACGTTGTTCTTGTCGTATGCCTGACGGAAGCGGTAGTAGCGAATCCCGTAGTCGAGCTGGAAGTTGGGGCGAATCTTCCAGGTGTCCTGCGCGTAGAATTCCGTGCGCCCGAAGCGCAGGTTGACCGTCACGTCGCGCTCCGGTTCGCTGTAGGCCGACGCGCGGCCAAGCAGGAAGTCGGCGAACCCGATGCCGGAGGTGGTCGAGGTGGAGCGGGTCTGGAGGCCGGTGAAATCGAAAGCCCCCTGCGTCGGGTTGGAGGCGTTCTCGTTCTTCTGCTCGAAACTCACCTCGCCGCCGAATTTGAAGGTGTGCGCCCCGTGGATGATCGTCAGGTTGTTCTTCGGATTTATGTTCTTGTAACGGATGTTGTAGAGCTGGCCGGCGCCGAGCGTGGGGGCGGTGGCGGGGCTTCTGAACCCCGTGATGTTGATCGTCGGCGGCAACTGGGAATTGTTCTCGGCGAACAACTCGCGGTTCTGCAGGGTCACGTCATCGCCCGTGTAAGAACCGACGAGATCGGTCGTGATTTTGTTGCCCGAGAAGGTGAAGGTCGCCTCGTTGACGATGCTCGGCCCGAAGCTGCTGGTCAGGCTGATGGCGAGTACGTCGCCGGGGACGGTCGTGTCCGTGGTCGCGATGTTGGGATAGGTGTTATTGAAGAACAGCCCGCCGACCTCGCGCGTCTCGGAAAGATCGCGCGTGTAGCGCCCGGTCAGACGGTGAAGCGCGCTGAAGTTGTGATCGATGCGCACGGTCTCCTGGCGCGTGTTCTGGATGTTGGGCGCGGTGATGGCGAAGCGGTTCGGCGCGCGCCCCGGCGTGGCCGAGGCGACGTTCGGCTCGGGGAACAGGTTAAGCAGCGCGAGCGCGTTCGGGTCGATCCGGTTGGCGGGGATGACGTTGCCGGTGAACCGCTGCCCGGTCACGGGATCGAAAATCGGCAGGTTGCCCGCCTCGGAGAAATTGCCCTGCCGTTCGAGCAGGCTGGGCACGGCGATGGTGGTTGCGGTCGAAGGAGCGCGGATGATGCGGCGGAACTCCTGCGAGAACAGGAAGAAGGTCTTCTCGCGTTCCTCGTTGTAAAGGTTGGGGATGAAGACGGGGCCGCTCAGCAGATAGCCGAAGTTGTTGTAGCGCAGTTTGGGGCGGGGCGTCCGCTCCTCGTCAACCTGATTACGTCCCGCCAGCACGTTGGCATCGTTCGGGCCGTAACGCCCGTTGGCGTTATTGAAGAAGGTGTTGGCGTTCAGCCGGTCGTTGCGCAGGAACTCGTAGAACCCGCCGTGGAAATCTTTCCCGCCGCCGCGAGTGATGAGGTTGACGACGCCGCCGCCCGAACGCCCGAACTCGGCGGACGGCACGGACGTGATGACGCGAAATTCCTGAATCGTGTCCACCGTCGGCACCGACAGCAGCGTGATGTTCGAGCCGACGTCGGAGTTGGTCACGCCGTCAACGAGGAAGTTGATAGAGTTGCGGCGCGTGCCGTTGATCGAGAAGTTGACGGTGTTCGTCAGCCCGATGCCGATCTCGGACTCGCCGCTGCTGGTCACGCCGGGCACGAGCGTCAGCAGTTGCATGAAGTTGCGGTTGTTGAGCGGCAACTCGACGACGCGGCGATTTTCCACCACGTCGCCCACCGTCGCCGTCGTCTGAATCAAAGGCGATTCGCCCGTCACCGTGACGGTTTCGGTGAGGGCTCCGGCTTCGAGCGCGACGTTGATGGTCTTGCGGTCGTTGACGTTCAACTCAAGCGCTTTGCTCAGGTATTCTTTGAAGCCCTGCACTTTCACGGACAGATCGTACAGCCCCGGCTGGATGAGTGTGAATGTGTAATAACCTTCGTCGTCGGTTTGCGCCTTGCGCATCTCGCCGGTGTTCGTATTGGTCAGCGTCACTTCCGAATTGGGCACGACAGCCCCGGTAGCGTCCGTAATCTGGCCGCTCAGGCGCGCCGTCACGTCCTGCGCGTGCGTGACGCTGCCGACGGCGCTACAGGCCAACAGGAGCAGAGCTGCGAGCACGCCGCGAAATATTTTATGGGGATGGTTCATCATAAGTTTCCTCTACACGCGTAACATTTAGACCTGTGAGCGACGGATGCTTGAATCCGCGCTCGTTAAGTAGATAGTTTCAAGAAAGGCTTGGGAGCAACAAGGGTGTTGGAGCAATTGCGCCGTGATTCTGTCACAGAAAGCGCGACTCGCTCAAGTCGCGCTCTCTCTAAGGGGCGGCGTTCGTCGCTGCCGCGCGGTTCGCGCCGCGCAGAGCCGCGCCGGGACGCACCCCCGTCATCTGCCCGCCCGCGAAGACCTGCTGGCCGTTGACGAAGACATAACTGATGCCGGACGGATACTGGTGCGGCGCTTCGAACGTGGCGCGGTCGGCGATGGTCGCGTCGTCGAAGATAACGAGGTCGGCGGCGAAGCCTTCGCGCAGGAGGCCGCGTTCGCGCAGGTGAAAAGTTTGCGCCGGAAGCGAAGTCATTTTACGGACGGCGTCTTCGAGCGTGAGCAGGCGCAACTCGCGCACGTAGCGACCGAGCACGCGCGCGTTGTTGCCATAGCCGCGCGGGTGCGGCGCGCCCTCATTCAAGCGGCGCACGCCGCTGTCCGACGCGATCATCGTGAACGGCTCGCGCATGATGTTCTGCACGTCCGGCTCGCTCATGCCGTGATAGACCATTCCGGCGCCGCCCGCCGCGTACATCTCTAAAATCTGCTCGATCTGGCTCGTCACGTCGGTTTTGCCGCGCGCCGTTTTCGTGATCTCGGCGATGGATTTGCCGTCGAACGCGTGATTCGGTTCGTAGCTCGCCACCATCGCGTAGGAAAAATCTTTGAAGCCGCTGCGCTTGAGCGAATCCTTCATCTCGCGCACGAGGCGTTCGTGCGTGGCCGCGTCTGCGATGCGCTTCTTCGCCGCCTCGCGCCCGCCTTCGAGCGCCCAACTCGGCAGGCGCGAATCGAGCGAGGTGGAACTCGCCGTGTAAGCGTACTGGTCAACCGTAACTTGCAGGCCGCGCGCACGCGCTTCGCGCACAAGCCCGATGGTGGCGGGCGTTTGCCCCCACAACTTTTTGTTGCTGATCTTGAAGTGCGAAATCTGTACGGGCAAGCCTGCCTGTTCGCCGATCAGGATACTCTCGCGGACGGCATCGAAGACGCCTTCGCCCTCGCTGCGCATGTGCGTCGCATAGACGCCGCCGTAGCGCGCGACGACGCGTGCGAGCGCCGTCACTTCGTCGGTCTTCGCGTAAGTGCCCGGCACGTAGATCAGGCCGGTTGACAGACCCACCGCGCCGTCGCGCATTCCCTGCTCGACGAGCGCCTCCATCTTTTGCAACTCTTCCGCCGAAGGCGCGCGCGCTTCCAGCCCCAGCACCTTGCGGCGCACGTCGCCGTGCGCGATGAGCGTGGCGAGATTGACGGCGAGCGGTTGCTCTCTCGTCTTACCCAAAAACTCGCCGATGTCGGTGGCGGAATACCCGCAGTTGCCCGTGACGACGGAGGTGACGCCCATGCGCACGAAGTTTTCGGCGGCGGGCTGGTTGTAAATCCCCTCAACATGCGTGTGGACATCAATGAAGCCGGGCGCAACGATCTGGTTGCGCGCATCCAGAACCTCGCGCGCATCCGTCCGCGCGATGCGACCGATGCGCGCGACGCGCCCGTCTTTAACGGCCACGTCTGCGCGAAACCACGGATTGCCCGTGCCGTCAACGATGCGCCCGTTCGTGATCAGGAGATCATAAGCGGGCGCAGTCG
>DASQDV010000719.1:0-1623 GCA_035633995.1 Pyrinomonadaceae bacterium
CAACATCACCGCGTGGACGAACCTCTGCGAGCTGACGCGCCGCGAGGCGTTCGAGATCATGGTTCAGCATGCCACTGAACTGAACGCGAACGCCATCATCGGCGCGCGCTACGACGCGACCGAATTGGGCACCGGCATCACCGAAGTGCTCGCCTACGGCACCGCCGTCGTCGTCGAATCAAACGATGCGACGGGAATCTACAATTCTTGAAGGAAACGCCGCTCACACCCGAAGAGTTAGAACGCCTGCGCGAAGCCCTCGCCAGCATCTCCTACACGCGCCTGCTCGGCATAGAGTTTGACGGCGCGGAGCGGGGCGCGGCCACGCTCTCCATGCGTGCGCGCCCCGAGTTGGAGCGTTTCGGCGGCATCATGCACGGCGGCGCGCTCGCCTCGCTGGCCGATTCGGCCTCCGCTTTCGCCGTCCTTTCCACGCTTGCGGACGGAGAGCAGACCGTCACCGCCGACCTCACACTCCACTACCTGCGCCCCGTCACCGAAGGCAAATTAACCGCACGCGCACGCGTCCTGCGTGGCGGTCGCCGCGTCGCCACCGTCTCCGTCGAAATCTTCAACGAGTCGGGCGCACTGGTCTTGACCGCCCTGACGACTTATATCAAGCTGCGCTAAGTCCTTTGTTTCTGCGAATAACCTCACGCCGCCACGACGGGTGCGGGAATCTTCGAGCGCCTTGAATTTGTGTCGGAAATATTAATAGACAAAACCTGTTAATTCATGCAAAATAAGTTTTGTCCGCGTCGCTATTTTGCGACGGCAAATGATTGCTATCCGCAGTTCCTCTTAGAGCGAGCCTCATCTGGCACAGTCCGGTCACATAAGTCTCATGCTTTCTCTTTATCAAGCGCTACTTTCCCAACATTCACGTCAGTTGACTCCGGTGCGTTGCGCAGACCAGACGATTGCGCAACTGCACCGCTATTTTGAAGACGTGGTGTTGGAGAACAATCTGGCGGCGTTGGTGGTGGAAAGTTTGCCCGTGCAGGTTGAGCGTTCGCCGCGCTCCGCCGAGCGTGTCCTGAAAGTCGGGCGGGCGGCGCGCCATGCCTTCTTTTTCCTCGCGCCCGACGACGCCTACAACCAGATGTCGTTTCTGGACGAGGTGCGCGAGTCGATGCTTCTGACGCGCGCGGCGCAGGGCGGCAACAACGAGCATTTCGTGATCATCGCCGACGCGCGCTTCTCCGCCCTGCTCGTCTCTTTGAGCGGGCAGACGACGGACGGCGCAGAAACCATCACGGAGAGCGAAGTCATCTGGACGTTCGAGCCGGACATCGTCTATTCGGCGCTGGAATACTTGATGGCGCGCGTGACGGCGGAGCGCTTCGAGCAGACCGAAAGTTTCTCGCAGGCCGTGCGCACCTGCATGCCGAAGGCCACTTCGCTGCAACTGACCGTCTCCGTCACGACGAAACTCGCGCGCCTCCTGCAAGAACAGGCCGCACGCGAGGTCGCCATCAACCGCATCGCGTCGGCCATCAGGAGTTCGCTCTCGCTGCCGAGCGTGTTGCAGACGACGGTGGACGAAGTCGGGCGCGCTCTCGGCGTGCAGTTGAGCGGCCTCCACGTCGAAGGCGAAAACGAGCAACCGCCCGTGATGAAGTG
>DASQDV010000720.1:0-5639 GCA_035633995.1 Pyrinomonadaceae bacterium
TTCTCTCATTCACCGTTCTTTTCACTGATTCGTTTGAGCGTGTCGAGGCGCGTGCGGATGGCGCGGGTGAAGGTCTCGATCTCTTCGGGGGTTGCGCCGCTCGCGCGCAGGCCGTCGCCGAGTTGCGCGTCGGTGACGCGCACGATGTACTGGTAGAGCCAGCGCACGTCTTCCACGCCGATCTGCTCGCGCGCCTCGGTTGTCCGCTGGCCGATGTAGCTCCACTGCACGAGGCCGTTTTCCACGCCCGTCACAAACTCCTGTGTCTGCGCCTCGTACCCTGCGGCGTCCCACTTGCTGCGAAACAAATTGCTGCCCCATTTGCCCATCGAAGCGCCCCAGTCGATGATCAGGTAGCGCGCTTCGACGAGGCCGCCGCCGAGCGCATACTCGAAGACCGCCGTGTTCGAGCCGCGCGCCACGTCGCGCACGTCCTTGTTGTCCCAGTTCGACGTGAGCATCAACATGATCTTCAGGCCGTTCAGTTCGCGCGTGCCGACGAAAGGGTTGTCGTCCCAAGCCCAGCCGTGCTCGTCGAAGAGTTTCGTCACGCCTTCCTCGTCGAGTTCAAAGCGTGCGTCGGCAAACTTGCAATCCTCGCCCACGCATTCGCGCGCGCGCGTCAAATCCGCCGCGCCTTCGATGTGGCCTTCGGGGATGAAGTAGGCCACCTCTACGAAGTAACCGGCAGCCCACGCCATGCGCGTCGCGAAAGTTTCGGAGCGCACCTCGTCGCCCCACTTGACGCGCCACACGCGCCCGCGCGCATCGCGCACGGACAGGCAGGGGTTCGACCCCGTAGAGTGTTCGGCCACAAACTCGAAGGGCGCGACGGGCGCACCGTCCTGGCCGCCGGGGCCTGCGTGGAAGTCGAGTTGTTCGACCGCACCGGGGTCGCGCCAGAGCGTTTTGCGGTGGGCGCGTTGCGGCGGCGGCCCCGCGAGTTTGAGTTTATAGACGGACTTCGCGCGCCACACCAGATAGACGCACGCGATGACGACCGCCGTGCCGCCTGCGGCGATGTAGATGAACTTAATTAACGTTTCCATTGTTCCCCTGCTCGTTCGCTTTCTTAAAATCTACTATAGCATCTGCTACTCTTGGCGGGCATAACGGGGAGTCTTAACGTCTGCGAGGGGTGGGGCGAAATTTGATGAGCATGAGTTGGCCGGAGCATTTACCGGTGGTGCAGGTGCGCGTGGCGCGCCCGACGGGGCGCTTGACCGAGTTGTTGAAATTCTACTGCGAAGGCATCGGCCTCGAAGTCGTCGGTTCTTTCGCGGCGCACGCGGGATATTCGGGCGTCATGCTCGGACTGCCAAACAGCGCCTACCATCTGGAATTTACGCAGCACGAAGCGGCGCACGAAGCGGATTACTCGCCGCCGGGCGCGGACAATTTGCTCGTCCTCTATATCCCCGACGGCGCGGCCATCGAGCGCATCGCGGCGCGTCTGGCAGCACTTGGTTACGAACGGGTCGCGCCTGAAAATCCTTACTGGGAGGAAAAGGGTGTGACCATCGAAGACCCGGACGGCTGGCGCGTCGTCTTGATGAACACTGCGGGAATCTGAAAAATATCTGCCATGCCCGATTTCATCCCCGGACTCGAACTCGCCGGGGCGTTCTACCGCGAGGCGGCGCGCCCTATTCTCGATGCATACTTTCCCCATCTGCCACACTCCGCCGCACTCATCGGTTGGAGTTCCGAAGTGCTCGGCTACGACGACGCGCAATCAACCGACCACAGTTGGGGGGCGCGCTTCTACCTGTTTCTGTCGGAAGCGGACGTGGAACAGTATGCCGCCTCCGTCAATCGCGCGCTCGCAGAGAATTTGCCGCCGGAGTTTCGCGGCTACCCGACCAACTTCGGCCAGCCGGATGAGGTCGGCGTGCGCCTTGCCGCGCAGAGCGAGACGGGAATTATCGCGCACGCGATTGATTGCGAGTCCGTCGAGTCGTTCTTCGGCTGGTATCTCGGCTGCGACCCGCGCGCTGAATTGACGACCGTTGACTGGCTCACCTTCTCCGAACACAAACTGCTCGGCGCGACGAGCGGCAAGGTTTTCCACGACGGCTTGAACACGCTTGCCGACGCGCGCCGCAAGTTTGCGTATTACCCGGATGAAGTGTGGACGTTTCTGCTGGCTCGCCAGTGGGGAAAACTCTCCGAGCAAGAGGCGTTCGTCGGCAGGTGCGGCGCGATGGGCGACGAACTCGGCTCCGCCGTCATCGCCGCGCGGCAGGTGAAGATTTTGATGGGGCTGTGTTTCCTCATGGAGCGACGCTACGCGCCTTACGGCAAATGGTTCGGGCGCGCGTTCTCTGAGTTGCGCTCGGCCGCCCGGATGACGCCCGCGCTCGAAGGCGCGCTCCGTGCAACTTCATGGAAGGAACGCGAGGCGCACCTCTCGGCCACCTACGAACAGGCGGCGCGCATGCACAACGCGCTCGGCATCACCAGACGCCTGCCCGAACGAGTCTCCGATTATAACGGGCGCGGCTACCTCGTCATTCACGCGGACGAGTTTATGATCGCGCTCAGGGAAACGATCAGCAGCCCCGATATTTTCAGACTCAAACATCACGTCGGTTCGGTCAACCAGTTTGTCGATTCGACCGACCTGCTCTCGAAAGTCGAACTTTGCAGGACGCTCCGAACGTTATACGAATAGTCGAGTCGGTTGGCCGGACGCGCAAACCCGGCCAAGCTGCTATTATTTTCTCAGTTGTTATTTTATTCGTGATGAACTTCGAGCCGCAAAACATACTCGTCATAGACTTCGGCCAGCTCGGCGACGTGGTGCTGAGCCTGCCCGCGCTCCACGCCCTGCGCGCCAGGTTTCCGCGCGCGCGCATCACGGTCGCGGTGGGGAAGCCGGGCAAGCAGGTTGTCGAGTTGTCCGGCGCGGCGAACGATACGCTCGTCGTTGATCGAGTGAGTTTGCGCGACGGGTCGAAGCCCGTCTCCGTGTGGCGCATCGCGCGGCTCGTCAGAGATGTGCGCACGCGCCGCTTCGATTTCGTCATAGATTTACACAGTTTGTCGGAGACGAACCTGCTCGGCTTTCTGTCGGGCGCACGGATGCGGCTCTACGGGCGACGCCCCACGCGCTCGCTCGATTTCCTGTCGAACTTCCGCCCGCGCCCCCCCGTTGAAGACCGCGCGAAGCACGCCGTTGATCGCTATCTCGATGTCGTCGCGCCGCTCGGCGTGGGTCAGGTGTCGCGCGTGCCGCGCCTGCCGACTCCGTCGGAAGAGGTGCGCGCGGTGGACGAGTTGTTGCGCAAGGTACATGCCGGGCGCGACGCGCCGCTCGTCGGCATGTTTCCCGGCGCGGGGCATGCCAGCCGTTGCTGGCCGCTCGCGCGCTTTGCGGAACTCGCGCGCTCGCTTGAGAACAACGACGGCGTGCGCACGGTCGTCTTCGCAGGGCCGGAGGAGCGCCCGCTTGTCAAAGCCATACGCGCCGGGTTTCCGCGCTCCGCCATCATCTTCGACCGCCTCAGCATTCCCCAGCTCGCGGCGGCGGCAGCACGCATGTCCGTCTTCGTCTCGAACGATACGGGGCCGATGCACATCGCGGCGGCGGTCGGTACGCCCGTCGTCATCCTGATGAGCGAGCACCCGATGCTCGACGCCTACGTCCCGCCCGGCGAGCGC
Source organism: Pyrinomonadaceae bacterium (assembly GCA_035633995.1). Taxonomy (GTDB): domain Bacteria; phylum Acidobacteriota; class Blastocatellia; order Pyrinomonadales; family Pyrinomonadaceae; genus JAIVJZ01. Next base: position 3,664 of record DASQDV010000720.1, read on the forward strand.
CACCGCGTCCTGCACCGCCAAAGCATCAACGACATCACTTCGGGCGAGGCTTATACCGCGACGCGCTCCGCGCTCACAGCCGAACGCGCCGCATCCCTCTTCGCCAGTTGAAATCGGCACGCCCGCGCCCGCAAATTTTTCCGCTAAATACCGTCTCTTCTTAGTTTCCCGCCCGCACGAAGTTTAATCTGGACAAAGATTGTTTAACCGTGTAATACTGATTTCGCTGCTTCTCTAGGCAGCCGAGGCGGGCGACTCTAACAAAATCCACGCCCCACGCGAGCCGTCCCAACGAACACCGGATAAAACTTGATTTCAAACGGCTTTCACGCGCCCCGTCGTGCGGCTACGGGCGGCGCACACCGTGCGAATTAAGTTTCACGCGCGTCGGCTTAAGAGTGCGGCGCGCTCTTTCGGCTCGAAGTCGAACCAGCAAGACCCGCCCCGCCGGATTTTCCCCTCACCGAACATAAAACTTCTGGAGTCTATCGTCATGCGCAAAAGAATCCCCCTCCTGTTGTCCGCCCTGTTCCTCGTCTCGCACGCCGCCTACGCCACAGCCGCCAAGCGTTTTGTGCCCGCGCCTCTGCTCGTTTCGCCGCGCGTCTCGCTTGACGGCGAAACCGACCGCAGCCGCGACGGTTTGCAGGGCCCCGTCCGGCGCGTCCGCACGGAGACATCGAAACTGGTGAGCAAGGGCGGGAAACTGACCGAAGGCGCGCGCACCGTGCTCGAAACCGCGACCTACGACATGAAGGGCGCGAAGATCGACACCGCCTATTTTCTCGGCGCGGGCGGCGCGCTCACGGGCAAGGAAGTTTACAGTTACGACGATAAGGGCAACATCGTCGAGATGACCTTGTCCAACGCGGACGGCTCGGTCTTGAGCAAAGAGAAGTACGCATACGAGTTCGACGCGATGGGCAACTGGACGAAGATGACAACCTCTGTGGCCGTCATCGAAAACGGCCAGATGAGCTTCGAGCCGACCGAAGTGACTTATCGCATCATCGCCTACTACCTCGAAGACGCGACCGCCAAGAAACTCCAGACCCCTACGGCTTCGCTCGCGCCCAACACGAACGCGGCGGCCAGCGTCAAGCCCGCCGGCCTTGTTGACCACAAGCCCGCCACGACGACGACACCCGCACCCGCCAAGGCCGAACCGGCCCCAACCTCGCAACCCAACAAGGTGTTGTCCGCGCCCGCCAACTCGAACGCGACAATTTCCAACGCGAACGCCGGAGCGGCCAGCAACAAGCCCGCGCCCGCCCCTGTGAACACCAGGCGCACGAGCAACGCGCCCGCGCTGCCCGCGACCAACTCCAATGCGCCCGTCGCTTCTCCGACGCTCACGCTCGGTCTGTCCGGCGTCTCCGCGAACAACGGCAACGCGCCCGTCGTCAAGTCGAATGACGACCTGCCGCCCCCGCCCGCGAAGCCCGTCGCGAAAGCCCCCGTGCGCCCCATCTCGGGCGGCGTGCTCAACGGCAAGGCTGTGGAGATGCCGAAACCTCTGTACCCGGAAGCGGCGCGGCGTGCGCGCCTGTCGGGCGTCGTCACGGTGGAGGTCGTCATCGACGTGTCGGGCAAAGTCATCGGCGCGCGCGCCGTGAGCGGCCCGGACATGCTGTACGCCGCCGCCGAACGCGCCGCGCGACAGGCGAAGTTCACGCCCGCGCTGCTCTCCGGCCAACCCGTGCGCGTCTCCGGCGTCATCACTTACAACTTCTCGCTCTGAATGAAACCTTTTGCACCTCGACCCCGACCACACTTAAGGAACAACACAGATGGCATTCACCGGACAACTCAACGACCTCGCCTTGAGCGAGTTGATCGAATTTTTCTGCAACCAGCGCAAGACCGGGCGACTGAAAGTTGATTACGCGCTCGCGCCCGGCGTCTTCTTCATCAAAGACGGCGACCTCGTGGACGCCAAAGTCGGCGCACTGAACGGCACGGAGGCGGTCTTCTTC
>DASQDV010000721.1:0-3144 GCA_035633995.1 Pyrinomonadaceae bacterium
GCCCACCGTCAGCCCCTGCTTCTACGGCGTGGACACGCCGAACCGCGACGACCTCATCGCCGCGCAGATGACGGTCGAAGAAATACGCGACTTCATCGGCGCGGACTCGCTCGGCTATCTCTCGCTCGAAGGCATGCTCGCGGCCTCCGGCATCTCTCCCACCGCCTCTTGCGTCGCCTGCTGGACGGGCAACTATCCCACGCGCATCACGCGCGAGGCCGAGACCCAGTGGGCGCGCGAACACGAACCCGTGCCGTCGGATTAACGAGAAGATGTGTGCGGGTTGTAACTATTGATATACTGTTTGACTGTAAATTGCCTTTGGCTTTCTCGTCTCAAGGAAGATCATGTTCAACAACCTACTGGAAAGAATAACCGTCAACGCCGAACAATGTGGCGGTCGCCCATGCATTCGCGGTATGCGTATCAGGGTGATTGACGTGCTCGATCTTTTCGCCGCCGGTCTAAGTTCTGAACAAATTTTAGAAGAGATGCCCGATCTTGAGATGGATGATCTAAGAGCCGTTCATCTGTACGCGGCGCGGCGGCTGGATCATCCGGTGCTGGCGGCGTGATCATCTGGGTTGACGCGCAACTTTCTCCGTCTATCGCGGCGTGGATCAGTTCTAATTTTTCTGTGACCGCAACGGCCTTGCGCGATCTAGGACTCCGTGATGCGACAGATCGTGTGATCTTCTTTGCGGCACGCAGCGCGTCCGCCATTTTGCTCACGAAGGACGGCGACTTTCTTCGCTTGCTGGACGAACTAGGTTCTCCGCCTAAAATCATCTGGCTCACCTGCGGTAATACTTCAAACGCACGTCTCAAAGAGATTTTGACAAACACTTTGCCGCAGGCGTTGTCTCTCCTGCAATCGGAGCAATTGATTGAAATAAACTCCGACTGAAAATGTTCATGTGCTGCACAGCGCGGGAAGCTGTGCGGCAACTCCGGGAGGTAGCATAGGGTGGCACAAAGTAGAAGCGTGCGCGGTTGCGGGTGTGTGGGCGTGGTGCTGGCGATCATCGTGGTCGTCGGGCTGGTGGCGTACTTCAAGTTTTACCGCCCCGCGCCGGGGCCGCAGCTTCCGCCGCCGTCGGGCGAGGAGCTTTCAATTCACGTGCTCGACGTGGGACAGGGCGACGCGATCCTGATCGTCGCGCCGGGCGGCAAGACCGCGCTCGTGGATGCGAGCGTGCCCGGCAGCGGCAAAAAGATTCTCGCCGCGATGGGGCGCTACGGTGTTGACCACATCGATCTGCTCGTCACCACGCACGCGCACGCGGATCACATCGGCGGCGCGGACGAAGTGATCAAGGGAACGAAAGTTTATAAAGTGCTCGACAGCAAAGTGCCGAACACGACGAAGAATTACGAAGACTTTCTGGACGCGATTGAAGCCAACAAGGTGGAATTCATAGGGGCTTCGCCCGGCCAGACGTTCGATCTCGGAAGCGGGGCTGTCATCTCCGTGCTTGCGCCGATCCAGCCGCTCTTTACGAAAGACCAGTTGCGCTCCGGCGGCAACGAGCCGAACGCCAACTCGGTCGTCACGCGTCTCGACTACGGCGAGTTCTCGATCCTTTTGACGGGCGACGCCGAGGCGCAGACCGAAGTGCGTATGATGGAGGGCGGCGCGCGGCTCGCGGCGAAAGTTTTGAAGGTCGGCCATCACGGCTCGAAGTACGCGAGTTCGGGAGACTTTTTGCGGCAGGCCAAGTTCAAAGACGCGGTCATCTCGTGCGGCGCGGACAATCGCTACGGGCACCCGAGCCAGGAGGTGCTCGACAGGCTCAAGGCGGCGGGCGTAAGAATCTATCGCACGGACTTGCAGGGCGAAATTACGATCAAGACGCGCGGCAAAGAAGATTATCAAATCACAACCGAGCGCGAAGCCCCTGCGGACGCCATCGCCACCGGGCGCAAGGCGCAGAAGGACGACTCGGCCAAATCGGGCTTCATACAGTACGGCGACTTCGGCCCCGCGCCCAAGGCTTCGCCGAAAGCTAAAGCGGCGAACGGCAACAGCAACAGCAGGTGAAGGGCGATGACGCGAAAAGATCATTCAACGGAAGGTGCGGCAAACGTCGAAGTGCGCGCCGTCGTTGATCGCATCGAAGACGGCGACATCGCCGTGCTCACGCTCGACGACGACGCGCGTTCGCAACTCGACGTGCCGCGCAAGCGGTTGCCCGAGGACGCCAACTCCGACGGCGACCATCTGCTCCTGAAGTTCGACGTTGACCGGGAGAGCGGCGAGCGCACGCTGAAGTCCGTCAAGGCCGCGCCCACCGCACGCGCCGCCGCAGAAGACCGGATCAAAAAGATGCAGGAACGCCTCGCGCGCATGAGCGGCGGCGGCGACGATAAGAAAGATTTCAAGCTATAGCTGTCCGTTGCCGGTCGTCCGTTATCAGTTGTTAAGTCGAAGCTTCGGCCACCGACGCATGAATCTCAAAACAACGGACGACTCTGGCAACGGGCGACCGACAATTCCCAATGACCAAACCCATCACATACAGCGACGCGGGCGTCTCGATTGAGGCGGCGAACGCGGCGGTTGATCGAATCAAGGAGATGGCGCGCGCCACTTTCAACGCGCGCACGCTCTCCGAGATCGGCAGCTTCGGCGGGATGTTCGACGCCGCGTTTCCGCAGATGCGCGCGCCCGTCCTCGTCGCCTCGGCTGACGGCGTCGGGACGAAACTCAAAGTCGCTTTCGAGACGAACACGCACCACACCGTCGGGCGTGATCTCGTCAACCACTGCGTCAACGATATTCTCGTGCAGGGCGCGCGCCCTCTCTTCTTCCTCGACTACGTGGCGACGGGCACGCTCTCGCCCGAAGTGATCGCTTCCGTCGTGGAAGGCATGGCGCGCGGCTGCCACGAGAACAAGTGCGAGCTGCTCGGCGGCGAGACGGCGGAGATGCCCGGTTTCTATGCCGCCGGGGAATACGACGTGGCGGGTTTCATCGTCGGCATCGTCGAGCGCGAGCGCGTGATTGACGGGCGGCGGATCACGCCGGGAGATGTGGTGCTCGCGCTCCCTGCGGTCGGCCTGCACACGAACGGCTACTCGCTCGCGCGCAAACTCTTTTTTGAAGTCGCCGGATACAACGCCTCAACTCACGTCGAAGAACTC
>DASQDV010000722.1:0-2954 GCA_035633995.1 Pyrinomonadaceae bacterium
TGACGAACCTGCACGTCGTCGAAGGCGCGCGGCGCGTCGAGGTGAAGACGCTCGACGGCAAAGGGAGAATCTACTCGTCGCAGGGCGCGCTCGACTTCGACGAAGAGGCAGACCTCGCCATCCTCAGCGTGGACGTGCCGCACGAGCGCACGCGCGTCATCGAATTGACGAGCAGTTTGCCGGAAGAGGGCGAGCAGGTTTTCGTTATCGGCAACCCCCTCAGGCTCGAAGGCTCGGTCTCGGACGGCATCGTCTCAGCCGTGCGCGAAGTGCCGAATCTCGGAAAGATCATCCAGACGACCGCGCCCATCTCGCACGGCAATTCGGGCAGCCCCGTCTTCAATTTGCGCGGGCAGGTGATCGGCATCGTGACCGTCAAAGTGACGAACGGACAGAACATCAATCTCGCGCTCGCCTCCGCGCGGCTCGCATCGCTCAAACCCGACAAGCAGCTCACCTCTTTCGACGCGCTCGCCACGCGCAACCGCAGCACGCCGGGCGGCGAAGCCTCCGCCGAATGGTGGTACAAGAACGGTTTGAACTCGCTGTGGCTCGGAAACTACGAAGGCGCGCTGGGGTCGTTCGAGCAGGTCGTTAACAAGAACCCGAACCGCGTCGAGGCGTGGATACAGGTCGGCTACTGCAAGGTCAAACAGGGCAAGATGGGCGACGCCATACGCGCCTATAAGCAAGCCCTGCGCCTGCGCCCCAACTCGGTCGAGGCTTACAACAAACTCGGCGACGCCTACTATTACGCCGCCAACTTCGGCGAAGCCATCGTCGCCTACAAACAGGCCGCGCGCCTGCGTCCCGATCTCGGCGAAGCGTTCTACAACCTCGGCATGACCTACCTCGAAATCGGCGACCGCAACGCCGCCCTCGACCAGAGCCGCCTGCTGCAAACGCTCGACGCCGAACTCTACCAAAAACTGCTCGGCGAAATCCGACGCTGAATCAGTCAAAGGGGAAAAGGGTAAGGGCTAAAGGGTAAAGGAAAAGAAAAGCGGAGCGCAGCCGTCGCAAGCTGCCTCCGCTTTTTGTCTCTGCCTTGTCTTACCTTTTACCCCTTACCTTTTCCCTCTTCCTACACCCCCAGTTGCACGGTAAAGAGGTTCTTGTCTATGCGGGCGGGGTCGCCGAGGACGACGAAGCGCAAATTCTGCATGTACTTTTGGGCGACGCGCTGCACGTCTTTCGGCGTGACGGCGCGGAGGCGTTCGAGCAGCGTGAGCGAGTTGCGCCAGCCGCCGCCGATCAGTTCGTAGGTGGCGAGGTCGGCGGCCTGCGCGCCGTTCGTCTCCTGCCCGACGTAGTGCTGCGTCAAATAGCCGGAGATGACTTTGGCGATGTCGGATTCGGGCGTCTCTTCGTGTTGCAGTTTGGAGATTTCGTAGAGCATCACGCTGATGGTCTGGTTGGCATCAACGGCCGAGACGGAGATGCCGCCGAGGTTCGCGCCCTGATTTTGCAGAAACGCTTCGGGCGCGTAAGAGAGGTTGCGCTTGTAGCGCACTTCGACCAGCACGCGGTCGTTTAAGAGCGACGAGGCGACGCGCATCGCGTAGTAGTCTTCCGAAGAGATGGGCGGCGCGGCGAAGACGCCGTGAATGTAGTTGGTCGGGATGGCGCGCTGCGTCACCTCGACGGTCGCCGATTTGAAGGCGAGTTGCGGCACGGGCGCGGGGCGATAGTCGCCGCGCGGGAGTTTACCGAACGAGGCCGCGATGCGCTCGCGCAACTTCGCCGCGTCCAAATCGCCGACGAGGACGAGCAGGAGGCGCGAGGTCTGCATCATCTGCGTGTGATGGCGTCGCAGGTCTTCGACCGTCAGGCGCGCGAGCGTCTGCTCCGTGCCGTCGGGGTCGTTCATGTAAGGGTGTCCGGCGTAGGCCACGCGCGATTGCAGCACCTGTATGAAAGAGTCGGGCGTGTCCGTGTCGTTGCGCTTTGAGATGACGTGGCGGTTCTGCGCGCGCTTCACGTCTTCGGGCGCAAACGCGGGGCGCAGCGCCACGTCCGTGAAGATATCCCACGAACGGTCGAAGTTGGCGCGCGTCGAGCCGAAGGTCAAGGCCGAGAAGTCGTAGTTGGCGCCGTAGCTGATGCCTGTGCCCATGCGCGCGAGTTCTTTGCGCAGCGTCTCGCGCGGAAAGCCCGCGCTGCCTTCGGTCATCGCGTCGAGCATCAAGGCTTCGACGCCCGCGTTCTCAGCCGTGATGTTGCGCGCGCCGCCGCGCAAAAACAGCCCGGCGGAAACCGTCAAACTCCCTGCGCGTCTCTTGACCAGCACCTTCAGCCCGTTGACTTCAAACTCGGTGACGAGCGACTCGGCGGTCGCCGCCACCTGCCGCACCTTCTCCTTGTCCGGCGTCGCAGCGGCCTGAGCCGCTTTCGGCGGCGCGGCAGTGCCCGGTTGCGGCTGCTGCTGCGCCCACGCCGTAGCGGCGTCGCCGCCGGAGAAGAACAACATCAGAGCGCACACCGCCGACGGCAGAAAAGCGCCCCGCACCCGTTTATGATTTTGAGTTTCCATCTTCATAAAGAAATAACGATGAATGACGACAGCACAGAGGCAGTTATCAGTAGTCCGTTGTCAGTTGTCAGTTGTTCAATACGAATCTTTAGCGACTTGTGTGATAACCACTAAACAACTGACAACTGACCACTGACAACGGACTACTCACAGCTTTGCATTCAACGTTTATTTCGCTCCTTCTCCGATCAAATCCTGCGGCGTCAGTTGCGCCTGCCGCTGCAAGTCTTCGGAGAGCAGCGCGAGGCCGACGTGCGGTTTGCCTTGAATGTAGGTCGTCACGTAGCGGTTGATGTCGGCGCGCGAAGTGCGGCGCAGGTTGCCGAGGTAGCCGCGAAAATAGTCGAGCCCGGTCGAAGCCCACCAGAAGCTGATGGTGTGCGTGTAGTCGGTCAGCTTCTCGCGCGAGTAAAGGTCGTCG
>DASQDV010000723.1:0-2851 GCA_035633995.1 Pyrinomonadaceae bacterium
GATCGCGATCCGGGTCTGACCGACACCGGCATTCGCGTCGGGATGCTCGTGCCCGCACGCGGCGCGCTTGCCGGGATGGGGCAAACAATCAAGGCGGTCGTCGCCGCCTACTTCGAGGAAGTCAACAGTCAGGGCGGGATATACAACCGCAAGATCGAGTTGAAGTTTGCGGAGACGGGCGACACGGCGGCGGCGACGAGCGCGAATGTCGAACGGTTGATTCGTGACGAACAGGTCTTCGCGCTGTCGAGCGCGATGATCGCCGGGGCAGACCGCGAGGTCGCCGCGCTCGCGCGCGACGCTGAGGTGCCGCTCGTCGGCCCCTTCACGCTCTACCCGCCCGCGAGCGCGCCCATCAACCGGCAGGTCTTTTATCTCCTCTCCGGCATAGACGATCAGGCGCGCGCCCTCGTCGCCTTCGCCGCGCAGAATTTCGCCGCAGACAAGACGACGGCGGCGCGTGCGGCAATCGTCTATGCGGAGAGCGACGTGAACGCGGGCGTGGCCGCCGCGATTGAGGATCAGAGCAAGCGCGCCGGGTGGGTCGCGCCCGCGCGCGTGAAGTACGCGCGCGGCGCGTTCGACGCGGCGGCGGTCGCGAAAGAGTTGAGTGCGCGGGGCACAAACGCGGTCTTCTTCGTCGGCGCGAGCGAAGATTCGCGCGCGCTGTGGACGGCGGCGGAGCGCGCGAACTGGTCGCCCGCGCTGTACCTGCCCGGCGCGTTGACGGGCAAAGACATACTCGAAGTCCCGCCCGCCTTCAAGGGCAGGATTTTCCTCTCGTTTCCGAGCGTGCCTACAGACATCAAGCCCGCCGGTCTGGAAAACCTGCGCGCGCTCGCCGCCAAGTACAAGCTGCCGCAAGGCCATACCGCCGCGCAGATTTCGGCCTACGTCTCGGCGCAACTTCTGGTCGAAGGCTTGAAGCGCGCCGGGCGCGACCTGAGCCGCGAGAAGTTGATCGGCGCGCTCGAATCGCTCTACGAATACGAAACCGGCCTCATGCCGCCGCTGACCTACGGCCCCAACCGGCGCGTCGGCGCGGCGGGCGCTTACGTCGTCTCCGTTGACGTGGAGAAAAAACAGTTCGCCCCCGCGAGCGGGTGGATCGGGATCAAGTAGCGACGTGAAAAAAACGCGAGCGAGTGCAGGAAAGGCGTGACCGCGAGCCACGACCACCCGCGCTCGCTCGAACTCGCTTCGGGGCAACTAACTTCTCCGCGCGCCGCCCGCGTCTTCGCTGCTATCAAAGCATGAACGACATCATTGACATCAAACCCCTGGCGAGCCTCGACCCGGCAAACCTCCTGCGCCTCATCACAGGTTATGTCTCCGACGCCGAGTATCGTGTCAGCAAGACAGAGGCGGAGGGTCAGTTTGCGCTGGCGCTCACGCTCGTCTCCCTGCCGCAGCCCTACGTCAAACGCTACGACCCGCCCGACGCGGAAACTTTAGAATATTACCTGCAAGTTCCGCGACACGCGTTCTCGCTCGGCGCGTATGACGCCGCAGGGCAATGCGTCGGCATCGCGCTGGCCGAACCGCGCGCCTGGAACCGAAGTTTGTGGGTGTGGGAATTTCACGTCGCGGAGACGCAGCGCGGGCGCGGGACGGGGCAGCGACTCATGGAGGCGCTGACTATGAAAGCTCGCGACGCACGACTGAGAATCATCGTCTGTGAGACGCAGAACACCAACGTGCCCGCCATCCGTTTCTATCACAAAGCGGGCTTTCGCATAGAGGCGCTCGACCTTTCCTATTACTCCAACGAAGATTTTCCCGAAGGAGAAATCGCCGTCTTTATGAAAAAAAGGGTCGTGTGATCTGCTCGCGCGGGCGCGTGGAAGAAAATTGTTGTGCCCCGCCGTTTCAGACGTAGAATGTGGCGCGGGCGTCCGGCGCCTGTCGCAAGTCAATGGTGCTCCGGGGCGTTGGATTCCTTGAGGCAGATGTGTTGACGGCCTGAGCATCGGCGGCTCGATTCGGCGGATGCCGGTCTTGGACGGGAGGTGAGCGATGAAAACAGACGGCACGCTTTTGCTGAATCGTCAGGACGTGGCGGAACTCCTGACCGTCGAGGAGTGTATCGCGGCGGTCGAGAGCGCGTTCAAATTATACGGCGAGGGGGCAATCCCTAAGCCCGGCCTGCTGTCGGTGCATTGTCCCGGCGGGGCGTTTCATCTCAAGGCGGGGCTGCTGAATCTCGAACGCCACTACTTCGTCGTTAAAACCAACGGGAACTTCTTTCAGAACTCCGTGCGTTTCGGCCTGCCCAACATACAGGGCGTGATTCTGCTCTGCGACGCAGAGAACGGGCAGCCCTTAGCCCTCATGGATTCCATCGAGATCACGATCCGGCGCACGGGCGCGGCCACCGCCGTCGCAGCCAGGTATCTCGCGCGGCGCGATGCGACGGTCGCCACGATCTGCGGGTGCGGCAACCAGGGTCGAATTTCGCTTCACGCGTTGTTGCAGGTGAGGCCGCTCGAACGCGTCTTCGCCTACGACGTGGAGGCAGAGCAGGCCGCACAATTTGCGACGGAACTGTCGGGGCAGTTGAACATCGAGATCGAGCACGCGCGCGATCTGGCTGCCGCCGTCGCGCAGAGCGATATTTGCGTGACGTGCACGCCGTCGAGAAAATATTTCCTGAACCAGCAGCACGTCATGCCCGGAACGTTCATCGCGGCGGTCGGGGCGGACAGCGAAGATAAGCAGGAGTTAGACCCTTCGCTTCTGGCCGCCCCGCACAAGGTTGTCGCGGATATACTGGATCAGTGTGCCGTCATAGGCGAACTGCACCACGCGCTGGATGCGGGATTGTTGCAGCGCTCGGACGTGTACGCCGAAC